>NZ_NMPS01000204.1:0-32268 GCF_002261125.1 Siphonobacter sp. BAB-5385
AGCTAATTAGCTAACCCCTTTTTCATTGAATGCTTTATTCCGAACTAACTACGAATTCGCTTGGCTACGTAGGCCCACATCCGCGAAGGAATAGAAAGAACCCACACGAGTATATTGAATACAAGATAGAAAGCCGCGATAATCGGATACGCCAGAATGAAAATGATATTAAACACAATGGCACCGGGAGTTACGTATTTCGAACGTTCGGGTCTTTTGATCATACACGTGAGTTTAGAATATGTGTAGTAACGACAAAATTTTGAAAAGGTTCCACGAATGGCCTAGTTTTCAATGGGTCCGAAGACTGAATAAGCTGTAAAGGGGTAACTTATTCCAGCGAAATCAAATCCTGACAACTACTGCACGGCCAGGTAACTAACTTCAGCCCGAATTCGTCGATCCGTAGGCATGAGTTTCTCGAAAGCCCGGGCCGAAAGCCGAACGACCACGCGATCCGCCAAACCCGTATCGGGCAGTTTACCAATTACTTTTACAATCACACTTTGGTTATTGGCTTCGTTCCGTACGGTCAGCATGGTTCCTATGGGAGCAGACCGGTGGAGAGCCAGGTATTTTCCCGTTTTATCCTGAGCGTCAATCAATTCGCACAGACCCATTTCTACTACTTTTTTCGCTCCGGTACCGGCATTTGGCACGGGTTCGTTTTCCGTACGAACGGGCGTCAGTACTTCGGTTTCAGGCTTGGGCACCGTTACGGGTTTGGTAGCGGTGGGTTCAGGCTTTGCCTTCGTTGAATCGGGTTTTTTCGGTTCTTCTTTTCTGGGCTCTTCGGGCTTGCGGGGTTCTTCGCGGGCCTCCGGTTTCGTAACCATTACGGGAGCTTTGGCCACCTCGGGCTTGTCCTTGGTAGGCTCGGGTTTGCGGGGTTCTTCCGGCTTACGAACCTCGGGTTTAGTAGCTGGTGCCACTTCCGTTTTTGTAGGTTCGCTCACGTACAAGACCTGATCGAGTTTGACCGTACCATCCGCCGACAGGTTGTTCCAGCGTTTGAGGTCAGCCGTACCTACGTCGTATTTGCGGGCAATACTGAATAGCGTCTGGCCCGGTTCTACCTTGTGGGTTTTACCGGAAGTAGAGGATACAACAGTCGGTTCTTCGCGACGCTTCCAGTTGCGGGGAATGTATACCGTTTCCTGCGAACGCAGATTACCGGAAAAATCCGGATTGACTGCTTTAAACTCGTCGAGCGTAACGTTGTATTTTTTTAATAAACTATACAGCGTTTGTCCCGATGTCACTTTGTAAACAATCAGGGTTTTACCGTTTTTCCATTCGGTACCAATGGAGTCGACAGGGGTAGTAAGGGCTGAGCTGTCTAGCGAAATCAGACCAAAAAATCCAAGGAAGAAACAATTAAGATACCGCATGCCAGCAGAGATAAACTTGATCTTTAATGAATACGAGTTGGTTACGCCAAACGATAAAGGTGGTATGACCCAGGCCTTCACCGGTCTGAAGCGACTCGTGAAAGAGTACGTTTCCAGCTTTACTAACGACCAAAAGATCATTTTTTAGCTTTTCGGATTCGTAAAAATAGTAAGAAAAAATGATCGAATCCTGAAATTCGAGGTAATCGCACGCACCGATGGGTTGTTGACCGGTCAGATGCCGAATAAGTTTTTGTAACGCAAACAGGTGTGAACTGCCCTCGGCGTAGTGAACCGGAAAGCGAGCCGTTTCTTCCCTAATCTCATTCGAAATGATAGGTACGGGCTTGCCCGTTCGCAAGTCCAGAAACCGTTCTTCTTCGGCCGAAATTTTTACCCGAAGCGTTGATCCTAAGGTTTCCAGCCAAACGGTTTCAGTACTGGACCAGAGTTGTTGCCCCGTACGAGCGTCGAAAGCTTCGAGGTGAGTAGGTTTCGGTACGCTGGGTTCTCCGAAGGTATGAAGGATAAAAATCCCCTGAAAGCATCCCAGTACGTTCGTCCACCAGGGAATTTCAATGCGTACTAAAGTGGAAAAATCCTCATTCTGTACCTGCAAAGCCTGTACAAAAGCGGTTTTACGATCCGCATCCCGCAGTTCAATACCAAGCATGGGCTGCGAATAGTCCGGTAGAATTTTATAAATGGAATGCTCAACGTTCAGAGAAGTCATACGACTTGGAATAAAAATTTTGATTTTACAATCTTATGGTTTTGCCATCCGTTACAGAAGTAGGGTAAAAAATAAGTCACCTTACCTATCTTGCTGGTAAATCACCAACGGTCTTTGTATTTTTTGTTTTTCTTTCAACTGATTATAAATCTTCGATTATACGTATGCAAAAGTATTCCATCCTGTGGGCCGACGACGAAATTGATCTTCTTAAACCATATATTCTTTTCCTTACCCAGAAAGGGTACGATGTAACCCCCGTCAATTCCGGAGCGGATGCGTTGGAACAATTGGAAAATAATACCTTCGATGTTGTCTTTCTGGATGAAATGATGCCGGGCCTGACGGGTCTCGAAACCCTTGCCCAGTTGAAGCAGCAGTGGCCGAACCTGCCCGTGGTGATGATTACGAAATCCGAGGAGGAGCACATCATGGAAGGGGCCATCGGATCTAAAATTGCTGATTACCTGATTAAACCGCTGAATCCCAATCAGATTCTGCTTTCCGTTCGTAAAATTCTGGAATCGAGAAGATTGGTGGAAGAAAAAACCAATCTGAGCTACCAGCAGGAGTTTCGGCAGCTTTCCATGCAGTATCAGGACCGGATCGGTCACGAAGAATGGGCCGATATCTACAAGAAGCTCGTGTACTGGGAACTGGAAATCGACGCCACGCCGAATAAGAGCATGGAAGAGGTGATGAACATGCAGAAATCAGAAGCTAATGCAAACTTCTGCCGGTTCATCGAAGACAATTACGAAGACTGGATTAACGAGCCCAAAGCCGATAAGCCCATTTTGTCGAACATGCTCCTGCGGAAAAAGGTGTTTCCGCATTTGCAACCCGGCAATCCGCTCTACTTCATTCTGATTGACAATTTCCGCTACGATCAGTGGAAACTGATCGAACGTGAGTTGACGGAGTATTTCACGGTGGAGGAGGAAAGCCATTACTATTCCATTTTGCCAACGACGACTTCCTTCGCCCGTAACTCGATTTTTTCGGGTTTGCTGCCCAGCGAGATTGAGAAACAGTATCCGCGTTTGTGGGTACACGATATTGAAGGAGATCAGAAAAACGATGAAGAAGGACTCAACGTGCATGAGGAAGAATTTCTACAAATGCAGTTGCAGAAAAGCCGCCTGAGCAACATCAAAATGTCGTATCACAAAATTCTGAACGTTAATCAGGGAAAAGCACTCGTTGAAAACTTTAATAATATCGCCACGAATGATTTAGTTGCCGTTGTGTACAACTTCGTGGATATGCTTTCGCACGCTCGTACAGACTCAGCCATGATTAAAGAGCTGGCGGCAGACGAATCTGCCTATCGCAGTCTAACCAACTCCTGGTTCCAGCATTCGCCTTTGCTGGAATTTCTCAAGAAAATCGCCGAGAAAGGCGGCCGGGTGGTACTGACGACCGACCACGGTATGATTCGCGTACAAAAGCCCGTACGGATCATTGGTGACCGTTCTGTCAATACGAATTTGCGGTATAAACAGGGGAAAAACCTGAATTTCGATGAAGATCACGTGCTCGTATGCCGTCGCCCCGAAGCTTTTGGTCTGCCGAAATACAATGTTTCGTCAGCGTATGTTTTCACACTAGAGGATTACTTCTTCGCGTATCCCAATAATTACAACTACTACGTCAATTACTACAAGGATACGTTCCAGCACGGAGGCGTTTCCTTGGAAGAAGTGATTGTACCGGTTGTACAATTGAAAGCAAAGTAGATTACCTTTAAAAAGCAATAAAAGCCACCCGTTAACTCAGGTGGCTTTTATTGCTTTTTAAGACTTTTCCGTAAAAATTATTTATGTATAGTAAGCATATAACTTTAAATACACTGACAAATTTATCTTACTTTGCACAGTTTAATAAGATGTCATAAACCCCCAGCTTATTAACGAATATATATACCACCCTCAGAAATCTATGCGTTGTTTTACCTTCCTAAGTATCCTATGCCTTTGTATCGGATGGAACCCTGTCATTGCTCAAGATAGTACGCGTAGTTTCGGTACGTACTTTGTGCAGGCAGCAACTACGGCATTATCAAGTTCAGATCGAACGGCTTTCTGGCTTCAAACGAACCAATACGGAACGATCCCAACCACACCCCAAGGCGGTTTATTATCTGCAGGGGTATATTACCGAATTCCACTTTCACGGCGAGCCAATCGCTGGTCCATTGACGCTGCTCTGGAAGGCATCGCTCAGACCCAAAACCCCAAATTGAATGGGGTTCTCACCGAAGGGTATTTACGGTTGAATTTCAAGAACTGGGAGTTGTACGGAGGACGGAAGCGGGAGTTTGTGGGCTTGTCGGATACGCTAACGGGTATGGGTTCCCTGAATTGGTCAGGCAATGCTTTGCCGATTCCCCAGATTCACTTTGGGACGAAAACATTCATCCCCGTACCGCTGGTAGGAAAGTGGCTCAAATTCAAAGCTTACTATACGCACGGCTGGTTTGAAAACTATAACTCCTTTACGAAGGACGCTTTTCTTCATCAAAAGGGTCTGTATCTTAAATTTGGGAAGGAAGATTGGACCATCAATCTGTATGGAGGCTTAAGTCATTTTGCACAGTGGGGTGGGTATGCTCCCAGTTTGGCCGACGACCCAGGTTTGTTGTCCAAGCATGGAAAATTCAATCAATCAGCCTTTGCTTACTGGAATGGCGTGGTATTGGCGAAAAGTATGCAGGTACATTACGGTTATAAAGGATATCCTATAGACGATTTTATTTCCATTGATGTAAATCGGATTGGTAACCATTTAGGAACAGTTGATGTAGGAATGGAAGTTAAAAATTGCAACTATAACCTATTCTTTTATCGGCAAAGTATGTTTGACGATGGATCTCTTTTCTATTTGGTTAATATCGATGATGGATTGAACGGCGTACGCTATTTGAATAAAGTACAGCAGGCCTCTGATTTCCACTTGAAACGCGTAACGCTCGAATGGTTAAGCACGGTAAGCCAGGGTGGAGATGAATTTATTATTGATGATGCACAGAAACGAGGCATTGATAACTACTTTAATCACAGTCAGTACCAGGATGGCTGGACTTATTTTGACCGTTCCATTGGCGTACCTTTCATACAACCTGATAGTGAGTTGAAAAAAGAGGTACGAACGAATGTACGTGGAATGCCTAACAACCGGGTACAGGTAATCAATATGACTTTGGCCGGTCAATACAAGCGACGTACCACCTGGGAGATTCGTACGTCTTATAGTTTAAACTTTGGTACGTACAACAACATCACTTACGATACGAGTCCCTACTACAATGGTCCACTGAAGCAATTTTCTGGCTTAATTCGAGTGGGGATAAAAATGCCCTGGTTAAAAGGAAGTGAAATTTCCGGAGCTGTTGCTTACGACCGGGGTGAAATCTATGACAATACGTTGGGTGGTTATTTAAGTATTCGGAAGTCAGGGATATTCGGCCGATAAATGATTAATGAAAAAATAATAAAACCGCCCAAAGCAATCGCTTTGGGCGGTTTTATTAGGTATGGGCAGATTTCTGCGTTACAAAAAAGGAATACTTCAATAAATAGATAGAAAAATCTACTTCGAGGGTGATTAGTCAAAGCGGTACCCGCTTTAATTATTTTGATTTATATAATTATTAATAGATATTTGGCGTTAAATCCACAGTATTCTTGGACATTTTTAGTAGTACTTTTTAGAAAAAGTACGGAGAATAGATCTGAAGCTTCGTAGAATTAACCTACCTTAATGTATAAGTTTTTTGGCCTTAGCTTTCTTTTAACAGCCTTTACCTGCAACCTACTTTATGCTCAGGACAGTACTCGGCAGCATGGAGGAACTTATTTTGTACAATTAGCTACAACGGCTTTATCTACGTCGGATCGAACCGCTTTTTGGCTGCATGCGAACCAATACGGGGTGATTCCTACCAAGCCGCAGGGAATGCTGGCTTCGGCTGGGGTACAGTATCAGATACCTTTGTCCCGACGCTCCGATCGCTGGTGGCTGGAGGGAGCCATTGAAGTCATGGGGCAGACCAATAATCCCGAATTTAAAGGGATTGTTAACGAAGGGTATTTACGACTGAAATACAAAAAATGGGAACTTTACGGTGGGCGGAAACGTGAATACGTTGGTTTGTCTGATACCCTGCTGGGGATGGGTTCTATGGTTTCTTCTACAAACGCCCTGCCTATTCCGCAGATTCGTATTGGTACATACGACTTTATTCCCGTAATCGGCCGATGGTTGCACATGAAAGCTTACCTAACTCACGGTTGGTTTGAGAATAGTCGCCCGTTTGTTCAAAACGCTTATTTGCACCAGAAGGGCCTCTATGTGCGTTTGGGTACGAAAAACTGGCCCATCGTCCTGCACGCGGGGGTTAACCACTCCGTACAATGGGCTGGCTATGCCCCGGCCTTTATAAACGATCCCGGAGACATGGCCCGTTATGGACATTTCGAAAAATCATGGTTAGGTTATTGGGGTGTGTTTTCCGGACAAAGCATGGCTAACTATGCCGTCGCTAACCCTGGAAAAGTGATTGTATTCGACCAGAATCGAATTGGTAACCACTTGGGAACGATTGATATGGCTCTGCAATGGAGGCCTGCTGCTTTTGACGTCTTCCTGTACCGGCAAATTATGTTTGAAGATGGCTCGCTGTTTTATGAACTGTCTACTGCCGATAGTTTCAATGGTATTCGCTGGAAAAGCAAGATGCCTAGTTACGCAGCCTTTTCTCTTAAGCAGGTTACGGTCGAATGGTTAAGTACCATCAATCAGGGCGGTGATCAATTTGTGGATACTGATCCCAGAAAACGTGGGAAGGACAATTACTTCAATAATAGCCAGTATCAGGATGGGTGGACATACTTTGGTCGGGGTATAGGTACTCCTTTTGTAACACCGGATGCCGACTTAAAACCCGGCGTTCGTCGGTATGCATTAGGCTTTTCGAACAATCGAGTAGAGGTCATTCACACGGGTTTGGCCGGAACCTTCAAACGAAACACTTCCTGGGAAATGAAACTTTCCTATAGCCGAAATCGTGGTTCGTATGTATTGCCTTTCGATAAATCCCTGCAACAGTTCTCGGGCCTACTGCGAGTAGGTACGCGATTACCGTGGCTGAAAGGTGGCGAACTGAGTGGGGCGATAGCTTACGATAGGGGTGAGCTCTATGAAAATACGCTGGGAGCTTACATAAGCCTACGGAAGTCAGGATTTTTATAAATCGTATCTTCAAAAAAAGAGAGCGAATCCCAGAGGATTCGCTCTCTTTTTTTGAAGATACTTCCTATAGATAATCGCGTTCGACAACTTTACCGTTTTCGCAGCGTAACATCCGCTGGGGAAACTTGCGAATCAGATCAAAATCGTGGGTAGCCATCAGTACGGACATCCCCGATTTATTAATGCTGAGAAAGAGACGCATAATGTCTTCCGACACTTCGGGATCGAGGTTTCCCGTCGGCTCATCAGCCAGTAGTATTTCCGGATCATTCAACAGGGCCCGGGCAATGACGACGCGTTGCTGCTCGCCACCCGAAAGCTGGTGAGGCATTTTATTCATCTCTCCGCTCAACCCAACGCGTATCAGAACTTCGGCAATCCGGGTTTTCATCTTCATGGAATCCGTCCAGCCCGTTGCTTTAAGCACAAACTCCAGGTTTTGAGCAATGTTACGATCCATGAACAGCTGGAAATCCTGAAAAACAATGCCCAGCTTCCGCCGAAGAAAAGGAATGTCTTTCCGACGAATGGAATTGAGTTCGTAGCCCGCGATCTGTACCGAGCCTTTCACCAGGGAAAGATCGGCATAGAGGGTCTTGAGCAATGAACTTTTCCCACTGCCGGTCCGGCCAATGAGGTACACAAACTCGCCCTTCTGAATGGCAAAATTGATATTTTCCAGTACTTGTTTTCACCGACTGGTAAACATCTGTATTTAAAACCTGTACCACAGGCTGGTTGACAAACGGAATCATTATAAATCTGAACTTTTGTCTTGTAAAACGACCGACTCGGTCCGATAGTTTAAATTACCCCCAAAATCAGGTATGCAGGGAATGAGGGTCAATATTAGGAAACTACTTTGGAAAGCCGATCAATAGGGACTAATTTTGTACGAAATTGAGTTCTTACTCAGATAATGACCGTAATGTAAGCAGCCCACTGCGAAGAGAACGGAACACGGAGCTGATCGTCAGAAAGTTAAATAGTGATTGATGCTTCGTTCGTACGGATTTTCGCGGTTTTAATCCAACTTTACATTACCTATCCCAGATCGTTGATCTAACATATGGAAGCTACGCAAACGTACATCCCTTACAAAGTAAAAGACATTTCCCTGGCCGAATGGGGTCGCAAAGAAATTCGCCTGGCTGAGGCCGAAATGCCCGGTCTGATGGCCATCCGGAAAGAATACGGCCCGCAGAAACCCCTGGCAGGTGCTCGCATCGCGGGTTGTCTGCACATGACTATCCAACGGCCGTTTTGATTGAAACGCTGGTTGAACTGGGTGCTGAAGTAACCTGGTCTTCCTGCAACATCTTCTCTACGCAGGATCACGCCGCTGCGGCCATCGCTGCCGCAGGTGTATCGGTATACGCCTGGAAAGGCCTGAACGAAGAAGAATTCAACTGGTGCATCGAGCAAACGTTGTTCTTTGGAGCCGAGCGTACGCCCCTGAACATGATTCTCGACGACGGTGGTGATTTGACCAACATGGTTTTCGACGACTATCCCGAGCTGATTGACGGTATCAAAGGTCTGTCGGAAGAAACTACGACGGGTGTACATCGTCTGTACGAACGTTTCCGCAAAGGAACGTTGTACCTCCCCGCAATCAACGTAAACGACTCGGTTACGAAATCGAAATTCGATAACAAATACGGCTGTAAGGAATCACTCGTAGACGCGATTCGTCGTGGTACGGACCTGATGCTGGCCGGTAAAGTAGCCGTAGTAGCTGGATATGGTGATGTAGGAAAAGGTTCTGCGGAATCACTCCGGGGAGCGGGTTGCCGCGTACTGGTGACGGAAATCGACCCGATCTGTGCCCTTCAGGCTGCTATGGACGGTTACGAAGTAGTAACGATGGATAACGCCGCCCCACGGGCGAACATCTTCGTAACGGCTACGGGTAACATCAATATTATCAAAGATCGTCACTTCAAGGCGATGAAAGATAAGGCGGTTGTTTGTAACATCGGTCACTTCGACAACGAAATCGATATGGCCTGGCTGAACGCGAACTACGGCTCAACGAAATCACAAATCAAGCCTCAGGTCGATCTGTATACGATCGATGGCAAAGAAGTGATCGTACTCGCCGAAGGACGTCTGGTAAACCTGGGCGTAGCGATGGGTCACCCTTCCTTCGTAATGTCGAACTCGTTCTCGAACCAAACGCTGGCTCAGCTTGAACTCTGGACCAATACGGACAAATACGAGAAAAAAGTATACGTACTGCCGAAGCACCTCGATGAGAAAGTGGCGGCTCTGCACCTGGATCACATTGGAGCTCAACTCGAAAAACTCGACGTGGAGCAGGCTGATTACATTGGTGTAACGGTAGAAGGTCCGTTCAAATCGGATCTGTATCGCTACTAATTAGCCGTTCAGTACACGGAAAAGCCGGGCGTTTGCACAAACGCCCGGCTTTTGTTTTTTATTTGCAGTCAGCGGAACCCTTCTACCGGCATTATGAAAAAGGTATTCTTCGGACTCTTGCTTTTCGGATATGGTCTGGCGTCTGGTCAACCAACGCCGCAGGTCAGCAATGGGCTGAATCGGTTTCGTTCCAATTACGACGTTGGCTTCTATGACCTGAATGTGAAAGTCAACCCAACGACCGAATCTATTCAGGGAACTGTAACCATTCGGTTCAAAGCTCTGGAGAATCTGTTTCGGATTCAGTTGGATCTGGTACCGAATCTGGAAATAGTAGAGGTAACGCAGGATGCTCAAACGCTGAAATTCCTGCGGAATGAATCGGTGGTCTGGGTGGATTTTCCCGAGCCGCTGCGAAAAGGAAAAATCACCACCATTCAGGTAACGTACCGGGGCAAGCCTCAGGCTATTGCCGGTGCCGGTCAGGTGGGCGGTTTTGACTGGCGGGAAAACTTGTCCGGTAAAAGCTGGATCACCGCTTCGACCCAACAGACGGGCGGACGGCTGTGGTGGCCCTGCAAGGATGACTTTTCGGATAAAGCAGATTCCATGCGAATTCACGTGGTGGTACCCAAAGAGTTGACTGGGGTATCGAACGGACGCCTGGAGAGCGTGTACAAAAATCGACCGGATGGGTACTGGTCGTACAACTGGCGAGTGAGCTATCCCATTCAGCCGGCGGGCGTCACGCTGTATGTCAGTAACTTTCAACGGATTCAGGATCAATACGAGGCCTTGGATGGGGCTCAACTTTCCCTTGAATATTACGTCATGCCAGACCGCATAGCGAAAGCCCAAAGTCATTTTCAGCAGGTAAAAACCATGCTGAGTACCTACGAAAAGATTTTCGGGAAGTACCCGTTCTGGCGGGATGGATACCGGCTGGTGGAAACGCCTTTTCAGGGAATGGCTCCGCAGGGAGTAATTCCCTACGCGAACTTTTACCGGAATGTACCAACGTATGATTTCGATTATACGATTGTCCACGAAAGTGCCCATCATTATTTCGGAAACAGCGTTTCCTACCGGGATCAGGCCGACGCCTGGATTTCGGAAGCTTTCGCTACGTACGCGGAAATTCTCTATCTGGAACGAACGAAAGATTATCGAACGGCACTCGAACGGCTCAAAGAGTATCGAAAACTGATCAAGAATACCGAACCCTTGATTGGTCCTTCAGGTGTAGAATGGTTACCCGGAACCCAGGATCAAGCGTATAAGGGGGCCTGGGTTTTACATACGCTACGAAAGGTGGTTAATAACGATTCCCTGTGGTACCGTACCCTGCGGAAAATCCCCGAACGTTTTGCTTATCAGGCTATTACAACTGAGGAATTGGTGCGTTTTTTCAATCAGGAGCTGGCGATTGACTGTACCGCTTTTTTCAATCAGTACCTGTTTCATGCTGATCCACCCGTTTTTGAATTTACGTCGGTTGATAATCCCAAACGCTTTAAACTGACCTACCGCTGGCGTACGAAAGTACCCGGTTTTACAATGCCCGTTCGGGTAACCTTTGGGGACCGCTACGAAACGCTACACCCCACGAACGAGTGGCAAACGGTGTATCTGAAAAAGGAAGATGGTCAGCAGTTCCGGCTGGATACGGATCGTTTTTACATCTTCGGCAGTCATTTACCATTGGAATAATGCAGGGTCTTGGTACGGGATTTTCTGCTTAATTTCCATGTACTAATAGAGATTTTAGCCATGTCTGATGTAAAAGAACTCACGCACGAAGAGCAAATCAAGCTGCTCAAAGATAAAATCAAAGACGTACGGGTAGCGATGTTGACTACCTACACCGAAAATGACGGCCTACGAAGTCGTCCGATGGCTACGACTGCATTGGAAGACGACGGTACGCTGTGGTTTTTCACCCGGGAGCATTCCCGTAAAACCGATGAAGTTGAACAGGAGCATCGCGTCTGCGTAGCCTACGCCAATCCGGAAGAAAATACGTACGTAAGCGTACAGGGTCGGGCCAAACTGGTAACCGACAAGGCCAAGATGGAGGAGCTTTATACGCCCGTTCTGAAAGCCTGGTTTCCGGATGGGATCGACGATCCAGAACTGTCCTTGCTGAAAATTAGTATTGATGAAGCTGAATTCTGGGATAGTTCCTCAAATAAACTGGTCAATGGCTTCAAAATGCTGAAAGCCGCCATTACCGGAACACCTTATAACGACGGATCACACGGTAAGGTAACTTTGTAAAGCACAAAGCTTTTATTTCTATAAACGAGTAGTAGTAGATTATAGAAAAACTAAACAGGTACCGTGTAGAAACGCAATAAACCGTGTTTCTGCACGGTACTTAGTTTAGGATTTATACCAGTCAAAAAAGAAAGTACTGCCCTCACCCACGGTAGAGTCGATGCGGAATTTACCACCTTGTTCCTCTACCAGTACTTTCAGAATATTTAGCCCAACACCCGTTTTGTCATCGCGGGTTTGCGTGGGGGCCTGACTGACTCCAAAGAGTTCAAACAAATTGGACTGATCTTTCAAACTGATTCCTGGACCGTTGTCACGAACGTAAAATTCATAGAAGTCCGATTTTTCCGTATAGCCCACTTCAACCAGTCCCTGAGGTTTATCATTGTACTTAATCGCATTACTGATCAGATTCTGAAACACCTGCTGAAGTTTCAGTTTCCGGGTCTGGAAACGCGGCATGGTACCGGTAATGACCGTACGAATCGTTTTCGGAGGAAAGAGTAATTGGAAAATCTGCATTACCATTTCCTGTACATTTACCTCCTCAATGGTTTGTTCGGAAAGACTCTTCCGGGAATAATCCAAAATCTCAGAAATCATGCCTGACAGGTGATACGAAGCTTTCTGAGAGAGTCCGAGATATTCGCGAAGTTCTTCCTGTGTTAAACCTTCCTCCTCGTTTTGCATTTCCATCAGCGAAAGCATTCCGATGACTCCGTTAAGGGGCGATTTTAAGTCGTGAGCAACGATGTAGACGAAGTTTTCGAGCTGCTTATTGGTTTTTCGGAGAGCATCAGCGGTTTGCTTAAGCTGCGTCTGATACCGGTACAGCTTTTCAAAAACGCTGACTTTGGCCTGCGTTACCTGAATGTCGAGGGGTTTTTGCAGATAGTCTACCGCTCCTTCATCGTATCCTTTCAAGACGTACTGCTGCTCCTTATTAAGAGCCGTCACGAAAATGATGGATACATCGCGGGTTTTGGGATTCGATTTCAGAATACGGGCTACTTCAAAGCCATCCATTTCCGGCATTTGTACATCCAGTAAAATCAATCCGATCTGCGGATTCCGCAGGATCAGCTTAAGGGCTTCATTACCCGAAAGTGCCCGTAAGAATACCCGATTTTCCTGGGCCAGCATTTCTTCCAGCGAAATCAGGTTTTCTTCCCGATCATCGACTAAAAGGATGGTGAAGTCAGTTTGAACGTCGGTCATAGAATAAATTTATAGAGAAAAAAGACGGTTATTAAGGTCAGCAGGCTTTACGACTTCAGCCTGGGAGACAACTTGCAGAGCGGCCAGGGGCATGGCAGGAAACTCGCAGCTTTGCGGATCCTGGATGAGAGCCCGGCCACCCCGTTGAACCAGATAGGCGAGTCCCTGGGAGCCGTCCTGATTGGCTCCGCTCAGTAAAATGCCTACGGCTCGTGCCCCGTATACATCGGCGGCACTTTCAAAGGCCGGATCGAGGGCGGGGCGACTATAATGAATGGCTTCCGAATAATCAAGGCTGAAGGTACGATCCTGTTCAAGCAGCAAATGATAATTCTGCGGGGCCAGATAAACCCGATTGGGTACTACAAAATCTTTATCGTTAGGTTCGATGACTCGCATCTTGCTGGAAAACCCGAAAACTTTATCCATTTCGCTGGGTACGGATTTCTGCCGATGAATGACCAGCACCAACGCAAAGGGAAAAGTCTCAGGAAGCTGCTCAAGCAGTTGAATGATGATCGACACGCTACCGGCTGAGCCGCCAACGACAACAATCTCGGGAGAAAGGGAATTCATGTTTGGTCGTGAGCGAATCAATTAATGTTGTCGGCGAAAGATTTTACTGGCTTCGCTAACGGCCTCAAATTCAGGTCGTATTTCCATGAACAGTAATGATTCTTTCATGCCCAGGGCCAAATATCCTAGTGGAACCAGACTGTCGTAGAGCAGATGCAGGACTCGGTTTTGCAGGTTTTTGTTAAAGTAAATGAGCACATTTCGGCAGCAGATTAGCTGAAATTCATTGAATACCTGATCGGTTACCAGATTATGCTGGGAAAAAAGTACCTTCTGTAACAAATCAGGCCGGATGACTACGTGATTGGGATGAGCTTCGTAATACGACGAAAAATCCTCGGTGCCACCCGAACGAATGTAGTTGGCCGTATACTCTTTCATCGCACTAAGCGGAACGATGCCTTTGCGGGCTTTTTCCAGATTCGCCGGATTGATGTCCGTCGCATAAATACGCGTGCGGTCGAGCAGGCCGGCTTCTTTTAAAATAATGGCCATCGAATAGACTTCTTCGCCCGTCGCACAACCCGCGTGCCAGATTTTGATAATCGGGTAGGAGGCCAGCCGGGGAATCACGGTGTCGCGAAGTTGCCGGTAAAAAGCCGGGTCGCGAAACATTTCAGTGACGTTGACCGTCAGGGTTTGCAGGAACCAAACGAAAAAAGAGGGTTCGTTGATGAGGTGATAACGTAATTCGTACATGGTTTTGAGGCCCGCTCGCTGCATGCAATGCTTCACTCGCCGGGTAAAAGAAGCCCGCGAGTAATCCATAAAGTCGTAGCCATACTGTTCCCGAATCACCTGAATGATTTCTTCAATTTCGTGGGGTAAAATGTCAATCCCGTCACTCATACCTAATCATCGATTGCTAACGTAAAACGAATCTTTACTGATGTCGTTGCCTTAAATAGGTTTAGTTTGTTCCCGTAAATACGGCTGGCAGGTAGCCCAGCGGAACCTCACCACGATTAACGAGAGCCTGCTCCGGGTCACCGAGTTGTGGCTATTGTAGATAGGTATTGGTTAGTAGTTGATAGCGTACAACAGGACTATTTTCGCATCTACGGGACAAAAAACAGATTTGTTGTAGTATAAAAAATCATCGCCAAGCCTAACCCCGCGACAGCCAGACCCGTAGCAGCGATAGCAATTGTTTAGTGTCTACAGGCTTGCTGATGTAATCCGAAGCTCCGGCCTGTATGCTTTTCTCCCGGTCCCCCTGCATGGCTTTGGCCGTTAGGGCAATGATAGGCAATTCCTGAAACTGGGGGTTGGCCCGAATATGTTGGATGGCTTCATAACCATCCATTTCGGGCATCATCACATCCATCAGAATCAGGTCCGTATCCGGGTTGTTCTGGAGTACTTCCAGGGATTCACGGCCGTCTCCGGCAGTAATAGTATCCATCTCATATTCTTCCAGAAGTGTACTCAGGGAAAAAACATTTCGCATATCATCGTCTACCAAAAGGATCTTCTTGCCCTTTAGAGCCTTTTCCGCCATTACAACGTTCGCTTTAGGTACTACGGGCTGGCTTTCTACTTTAAACAAAAACAGTTCCAGTTCGTCCAGCAATCGATCCTTGGCCAGCGGCGAATTCCGGATAATGACATCGGAAACTTTTTTGAACCGCGATTCATCCGTGGGTGACAAGTCCTGATCCAAAAAGAGAATGAAAGGGATCTGATGCGTACCCAAGGCCCCATGCAACTGGTCGAGGGTAGCGAGTACGGCCTCGGAAGCTTCGCCGGCGTCCATGAGGAGGCAGTGGAATTCCTGGTGCTGCAAGCGTAACAAAGCCTCCGGAAGACTCGTAACGAACTGGGTATTGATCTGGAAATTCCGTTCGGCTAACCAGCCCGTTAGCGATTGGCTGCGAAGCTGGGTGCCCGTCAGTACCAGGATTTTTTTTCACTGCTGGGTAAATGTTCAGCAATTCGGGCGAAGATGGCTTCAAAGTCCTCCCGTGAAGCCGCTTTATTGAGGAAAGACACCGCTCCCTGCAGGTTATGACGGGGTTCATCGCCAGCCGAAATGATATGCACCGGAATCGATTGAAGGACCGGATCATTTTTCAGGCTTTTGAGCAAACTCCACCCGTCGGTATCCGGCAGGAAAATATCAAGCAGAATAGCGGAAGGGCGGTACGTCTGAGCGTAATAGAGACCTTCTGCACCCGTTAAGGCCACTACGGTTTTGTAGCCCCGGGCCTGCGATAAGTCGCGTAAACGTTCGGCATACACGGCATCGTCTTCGATGATGAGCAAGGGATGATCACCCTGAACCAAATCCTGCCGATCATCGGTAACCTGCGTTTGTTCCTGCGGTTTTTCAAGACTAAACAACGCAGGTTTGGTCTCGGCTACGACCGTACGGGTGCGGTCTTTGGGCATAATCATGCCCTGAGCAGGGAGATACAGCGTGAAGGTACTCCCCCGACCCGTTTCACTATTTACGCGGATTTCGCCACCCAGCAGCCGGGAGAGCTCCCGGCAAATAGACAAGCCCAGGCCTGTACCCCCAAACTTTCGATTGGTCGAGCCATCTGCCTGTTGGAAGGCCTCAAAAATAAGTTGCTGTTTTTCGAGCGGAATACCAATGCCCGAGTCTTCCACGCTGAAGGCCAGCACTTCACGAGCTTCACTTAACTTTTGACTAAAAAACTCTGGTTGTGGCTGAATCAGTTGAACGTCAAGCTGTATGGAACCGCCCCGGGGCGTGAACTTGAAGGCGTTAGACAGTAAATTTTTAAGAATCTGTTCGATTCGCTGGTAATCGCTGAAAAAGGAGTCGGGAGCCAGATCACCCGTTGTAATTCGGAAGTTGATGCCCTTGTCGTCGGCCAGTACGGAAAACAAATCCTGCATATTCCGCAGAATACGGGCGGTCTTCACTTCTTCGACCAGGATATCGATTTTACCGGCTTCAATTTTCGACAGATCCAGAATATCATTGATGAGATTAAGTAAATCCGTTCCGGACCGGAAGATGACCTGAGCGTGTTCGATCTGTTTTTCGGTAAGATTTCCGGATTTATTGTCGGCCAGCAGGCGAGCCAGAATCAATACGCTATTGAGGGGCGTACGCAGCTCGTGCGACATATTAGCCAGAAATTCGGATTTGTATTGACTGGATTGCTCCAGTTCGCGGGCCTTGATAGTCAGAGCCTGGCGGGTTGATTCGATGGCTTCGTTTCGTTCCTCCAGTTCAACATTGATCTGCCGAAGTTCTTCTTCCTGTACTTTCAGTTCTTCCTCTGAAGCCTGTAGTACTTCTGCCTGTCGGGTTAGCTCCTCGTTGGCCTGTTTCAGCGTTTCCTGTTGCTCCAGCAACGTATCCGCCTGCAACTGGACCTGACTTAGCAGCTTGCCATTAAATGCTTGGGTCATACTGGCATCCAGGGCGACGGCAATGTTATCGCCCGCCGTTTCCAGTAGCAACAGGCTGGACGCACTGAACGTACCGAAGCTAGCCAGTTCAAGTATACCTTTGAGGTTGGAACCATTCCAGAGGGGCAGAAAAAGCACTTCACCGGGTAGCGAAGCTCCCGTACTGGACTGGAGTTGCCAGAATTGCGGTGGAACATTCTGTATACGCTGGAGGTGTTTTGAAGCCGCCGCTTTTCCCAATAGCCCCGAACCCAGCGGCCATTCGGTGGGAGTGTGGAGCGGCAGACCTACCGCCGCTTTTTGAATCAGACTTTGTTCGTTGAGTACGTATAGGGCCCCGGCTGGAATTTCCAGATACGCTACTACTTCCTTTACAATGCACTGAGCCAGCGAATCCAGATCGTGGGTGGCCTGTAAGCTATCGTTGATTTTGGAAACACCCGTGAGGAGCCAGTTTTTCTGAGCCGTTTCTTCGTTAAGCTGCGAAAGATCGTTCAGGCGGGAGTTGAGTTCAAGCTGAGCCTGCTCGCGTTGTTTCAGTTCCCGAAAGACCACAAGAATCAGTAAAGTGGCGATGAGAATAGCCAGCGTCATGGCTACCAGAATGGTAGTACCGGCGGTGCGGAATGCAGACTCCCGCTGATTTTCGCGGTTTGTAAGCAGATTCTGCTCTACAGTAACGAGATGATCAAGATTGGTACGGACGGCATTGATCTGGTTACTCTCTCTGTTGACGGTCTGAATGCTGTGAATGGCATTTTCCGGCAAAGTCCAGAATGTATACAATTGTTTAAGCTGATCTTCTACAGTCGCCAATCGCATCACCTGGGCCGGATTATCGGCCATGAGCTGATTAAGCGTTTTCAGATTCGACTCGATCTCGGTTCGGGCTGCACTAAAATCCGAAAGGGCGTGCGTATTTTCTTTATTGAGCCGGTGATCCCGCTGGGCTACCTGCATTTTTTGAATGAGGTCGCGGCTTTTCTCCAGTTGATTCAGATTTCGATAGGTATGACTTACCCAATCTGAATCGTTGGCCTGCTTGAGGAAGGTGCTGTACGTGACAAAACCGGCAGTAATCAAAAGGGCGAGGCCTACGACAAACATGAGGTTGACGCGGCTTCGGGCGGTTAGTTTAAGCATACTAGGAGCCAAGCGGTAAGGGTGAAGACGGCGGATTTGCTTAGCAGGGGCAAATTACGCCTTCAGCCGCCTTTTCTCACAGGGGCACAATCAGGTATTTTAACAAAAATTCAATAAAAATGGCATAAACCAGTGACCAATTCCTGGATTTGAAAGAAAACAGAAGCCAGTAAAGATTAGATTGAGTTTAACTGAGGGATTTCCGTCGATACTAAAGAGAAGGTTGTTTCAGAAATAGAGGCCTGATCCATCATTCCATACCAGTGGCGGAAGAGGGGCCGCTCACCCTGCAAATGATGACGTACTCTTTGAACCAGAAATAGTCTATCATTCCTACTACTTCGGCCAGCAGGCAAGCTCTGGAACCCCTCGAAGAAGTTAAACTGGATTTGACAAGCACCTAACAAACCCCCACGGATTCGTAGTAATAGCCTCGGGAATTACTCAAGAATTCGGCTTTCTGGACTTGTTTTCATCAGTCGGTCAGACTGATCCTGAAAAAACATCGGCTAACCGCAGGGTCAGCCGATGTTTTGGAATAGACGGGAAGCATTAATCGCGTAAATCAATCACTTCTACGCCTGGGTATTTGCTCTTGTTGAAGCTAAACGTCTGATCGTTCACGGCGACATTGGGCGTGAACTTTGTAATCTTAAAGGTTTGGACCTTACCCGATTTATCGGTCAGCTGCCAGCCTTTGATGGACGAGTCGTTTTTATGAACGGTCATCCGTACTTTCGCGATGTGAGCTGATTTATTGGTAGGCGTCAGGTCAATGACAGCGTTTCCGTCTTTCCGTTCTTCGATCAGCTTATACTGATAACCGTTCTTATAAATGTTGTAAATAGTAGCCGGGCTAAATTCGTTGCTGGCCGGATCATTCGTGGATAAATTGACCTCGTTGGCTTCTTTCACGTAAGTCGCCACGGTTTTTCCATCGTTGTATACTTCCTGCCCGGCCAGTTTTAAATAGTATTTGCCGCCCTTGGTCGTCAGATCGCCTTTGTGCGATTCGCCCGCTGCTCCGTACGTAAAGCCTACATTAAACGAATTCAAAGCTTTGTATTTTTTGCTTACGGCATCGAGAATGGTGGCTGCTTTCGGGTCCTGAGCCTGGGTAAAGAAAGTACTGAAAAGAAATGCGTGTATAAGTACGGTTTTAAGAATTTTCATGGCTTGATGCGTTCATAGACTTCTTCAAAGATAAAAGAACCCTGCCGGAGAAGGGGGGCAGTCCCTGTTAAAAATTGTGAACCAGCGAGACATGTTCTAGTTTGAAGAAATGTCGCTTGTGTTTTCCTGATTTATAATTAGTTTCATTCGAATTTCAACTTTTCAACAGACACCTCATGAGTGTATTCCATTCTTCATTCGGTATGATTACCTGGCTTGTGCTACTATTTAATGTCTGTTTAGCCGGAATAGGTCTGTACGTGCTGTACTTACTGATCCTCTTCCTGCGAAAAAGTATTCGAAAGTTAGATGCAGAAGCCAAAGAGAAGGGGTGGCTCGGGTAGTAGCTTAGCGAAGGAAAATGTTCTCAAAAAAGCGTGGCCGGTATTTCTACCAGCCACGCTTTCAAAACGATTCGAGGGTATCTCACAACCGCAGTTCCTTGAAGAGTTCGTCCAGGCGTTCTTCACTCTGAATGAGTACCTCCCGGGCTTTGGACCCTTCAAACGGACCTACTACACCGGTGGCTTCAAGCTGGTCCATGATCCGACCGGCCCTGTTGTATCCCAGTTTCATTTTTCGTTGAATCAGCGAAGTAGAGCCCTGCTGATGAATGACGATCAGGCGAGCGGCGTCTTTAAACATCGGATCAAGCTGGGCCAGATCCACGTCTTTTTCGTCGTTACCGGCTTCATCACCTTCGAATTCGGGCAACAGATAAGCATCAGAATAGCCCTGTTGTTCGCCAATGAAGTCGCAGACGGCATCCACTTCCGGCGTATCGACGAAGGCACACTGCAAACGCGTCATGTCTGAACCCTGCAGGAAAAGCATGTCGCCCTGACCCACCAGCTGATCGGCTCCATTCGTATCCAGAATGGTACGGGAATCGACTTTCTGGGTTACTTTGAACGATAAACGAGCCGGGAAGTTGGCTTTGATTTTACCCGTAATAATATCCACGGAAGGTCGTTGCGTCGCCACAATCAGGTGAATACCAATGGCCCGGGCCAACTGAGCCAGACGGGCAATGGGCGTTTCTACTTCCTTGCCAGCCGTCATCATCAAATCGGCCAACTCATCAATGACCAGCACGATATACGGCAGGAAGCGGTGACCCTTCTCCGGATTCAGGCGACGTTCGATGAACTTCTGGTTGTATTCCTTGAGGTTACGGCAACCGGCGTTTTTCAGTAGTTCATACCGCGAATCCATCTCCACGCACAACGAATTGAGCGTGTAAATTACCTTCTTGGTATCGGTAATAATAGCGTCTTCAGTACCGGGGAGTTTCGCCAGGAAGTGCCGCTCAATCTTACTGAACAGACTCAACTCCACTTTCTTGGGATCGACCAGTACGAACTTGAGCTGGGCCGGGTGTTTTTTGTAAAGTAGCGAAGCCAGAATTACGTTCATCCCAACGGACTTACCCTGACCCGTGGCCCCGGCAATGAGCAGGTGAGGCATTTTGGCTAGGTCCGTAACGAAGATTTCGTTGGAGATGGTCTTGCCTAGTACAACCGGGAGTTCAGCCGTGGATTTCTGGAATTTCTCGCTGGCTACCACCGCCCGAATACTTACCATTTCGCGGTTCTTATTCGGTACTTCAATCCCGATGGTGCCTTTCCCCGGCATCGGAGCAATAATCCGAATGCCCAAAGCTGCCAGTGAGAGGGCAATGTCATCTTCCAGCGATTTAATCCGGGAAATCTTGACCCCCGCCGAAGGAACAATTTCGTACAGCGTTACGGTTGGCCCCGGCGTAGCCTTGATGCTGGCAATGCTGATGCCGTAATCGCTGAGGGTACGTAAAATGGTATCCTTCTTCGTTTTTAATTCTTCTTCCGAAACCTGAGCTTTATCGGTCGTGTACTCCCGCAGCAACTCAACGCTGGGGTACTGGTACCGGGCCAGATCGAGTGTAGGATCGTACAGACCCAGCTCTTTAATTAGGTTTTCGTTAGGTTGCGTATCTAATTTTTCTATTTTTTTCGGAGGCAGAATCTCTTCAGCCGGAGCCGTCTCAATGATAAAGTCAGGTTCCGAAGATTTCTCTTTCGGTACTTCCCGGCTCACTTTGGCCACGGGGGCGGGAGGTGTATACGCTACGACTTCCTCCAGGACCGGTTCTTCCACGGGAATGGCCTCTACGGGCAGTGGAATCGGCGTTTCGAGTACGCGGCGAGCGTCTTCGGCGAGTCGGTTTACTTTCTGTAATTGCAGATATTCCTGCTCTTCTTCATCCGCTTCTTCCTCCGGCTCATCGGGTTCGGTAATCACCGGAATGGGTTTCCGAAGTATCGGTTTGGGCTCTTCTTTCACCGGAGCCGGTTTCTCGACGGGTTTTTCCTCTTCTTCGTCCTCATCCAGCTCTTCTATTTCCTTGAATAAGTTCTTGAAAGGATTGCTGACCGTCGGACGGGGTACTTTCATGCCTTCTACTTTTTCGGCCACGTGCTCCAGGGAATCAACCCGGTAAAAGTAAATGACGAACACAAACAAGGCCGCCGCAATTACTGCGATAGAACCCCATCCGATCAAATTGTACAGTAACTGATTGATTAAGAGTCCAATACCGCCCGAAAGTGTACTGAGATTACTCTGTGAATCGGACCATAGTACGACAAAACCCAATACGGCACTTACCCAGATCATGTAAAAAATGGCCTGATAGGTAAGCCGTTTGAGCGGAAAAATCTCGCGGGAAAACGTAAGCTTGATTCCCGCTACCAATAGCACGGGAATAATGAGAAAGGAAGCAAGGCCAAACCACTGGAATACAAAAAAGTGACCCACGATAGCTCCCGTTAGTCCCAGCCAGTTTTGTACTTTCTGACCCGAATCTTTCAGGGGTGTTTTAAACGCAGCTCCCACTACACTTTGATCGGCTTCGCCCGAAATCAGGTAAGAAAAGAAAGCCAGAAAGAGCAGCACCGCCAGTAACACCGTGAGTCCTCCGATGACCAGCCGCGTACTCGGGCCGGCAATCGTTGCCCGAAGGCTTTTCGAAGGCTTACTGGCGGGTTTGCGGAGAGGTTGTTTAGAAGAATCTACCTTTTTTGCCATGTATCACGAAACAATAAATCAGAATGCAAGCCCAGAGCCAGATTGGCGTATACCCAGAAAAGGTACGTCCGTTTAGGTTCCAAAATTTACAAAAGTAAACTGTTGAAATCCACTTCTGTTCTATAATATTTTATTTATTACTGATTGTCAAGCAAATAATTGCAAATACGCTTGGCCTGAGCAGGACCTTCGTAAATGAATCCTGTATACACTTGTATCAGGCTGGCCCCGGCCTGTAGCTTCTCCAGAGCATCTTCTGGGGAATGAATTCCACCTACGCCGATGATCGGGAAACTGCCTTTCGACTGCTGATGCAGATAGCGAATCACTTCTGTCGAACGCTCCCGTACGGGTTTGCCCGAAAGTCCACCCGCTCCAATGGCTTCGATCGTTTGAGGCGGCGTTTGCAGGTTCTCGCGGGAAATAGTCGTATTCGTCGCAATTACACCCGCAATCCGGCTGGTTTGTACAATGTCGATAATATCGTCGAGCTGGCTATCCGTCAGATCCGGAGCAATCTTGAGCAAAATGGGCTTGGGCCGACTCTGTTTCAGGTTTTCGGCTTGCAGCGTCAGTAACAGCTCGGTCAGCGGTTCCTTCTCCTGCAAAGCCCGAAGGTTCGGCGTATTGGGCGAACTCACGTTCACGACAAAGTAATCAACCGTATCGTTCAGTTCATGGAAGCAGGCCAGGTAATCGTCTACGGCTTTTTCGTTGGGCGTCACCTTATTCTTACCAATGTTTCCACCAATAAGTACGCGACTTTTGCGTCGGCGGAGTTTTTCGGCGGCAGTTCGGGCTCCTTTATTGTTGAAACCCATGCGGTTAATCAGGCCCTGATCGGCCTTCAGGCGAAACAGTCGCGGACGGTCGTTGCCGGGCTGGGGGCGGGGCGTTACCGTACCGATCTCCACAAAACCGAAACCAAGGCAGGAAAGCTCGTCTACTAATTCGGCATTTTTGTCGAAACCAGCCGCCAGACCTACGGGATTGGGGAAGCGGATACCAAATACCTCCCGTTCCAGTCGCGGGTCCGTTACCGTAAAGATTTTCCGGCTTAATGCAGGAACAAACGGTATTTTAAAGCTAAACTTCAGGAAGTTAAACGAAAAGTGGTGAATCTGTTCAGGATCGAAACAGAAGAGCAACGGGCGAATCAGAGCTTGGTACATGGGACAAAAATACGCACTTTGCAGCTATGAAACCGCTGCTTGGGTTGATCCTTTTCTTGACTTTTTCCTTTACGGCCGGGGCTCAGCAAACCCTGAGCGGTCGCGTACTGAACGCCGACGACCGTAAACCCCTACCATTTGCGAACGTTTTTCTGGCCAATACCACCCGAGGTACAACCACCAATGAGGAAGGCGAATTTACCCTGACGCAGCTGCCAGCGGGTACGCTCGAACTGGTTGTTTCGTACGTAGGCTACCAAACCCGGATGCAAACGATTCCAACCGATAATCGGTCGACTTCGCTGGAGATTCTACTTAAAGCCAATCCCGAATTACTGGCTGAGGTAAAGGTAAAAACGAAACGCGATAAGCACTGGAAACAACGATACGAACGCTTTGTGAGTATGTTTCTGGGGGCAACCGAAAACGCCCGGCAGTGTACCATTGTGAATTCCGACGTACTCTGGATTACCGAAGATTCCACCAAGCAATGGCTGACGGCCGGAGCCCGCGAACCTTTGATTATTGAAAATCAGGCTCTGGGTTACCGCATTAAATACCAGCTTGAAGGTTTCTCCTATCACCACACGCAGGGGTACGTTTCATACCTGGGCTATCCGGTGTACGAAGATTTGCCCACGACGAGCTCCGAAACAATGACCCGCTGGAAACGAAACCGCAATCGGGCCTATTACGGATCACTCACGCATTTTTTGCGAAGTCTGCATAGCGGTACGCTGGCTTCCGAAGGATTTATCGTACAGCGAATTGTGAATCCCGCCCAATCTCCCATGAACGCTCTGGCCCTGGCGGGTAAAAAGCTAAGCCGATGCGAAGTGCTTCGCTATAATGGCCTTCAGGTGCTGGACGAGCCTTTGCGAAGCGAGGATGTGCTGGTAAAACGATTGCACACCCCTGAGCAAAGTATCATGACTTTTCCGGGAGCTATCCAGGTAACGTACACCAAGGAAATGGATCTGAATATTCTGCCCGGAATGAGGCAGCGTCCGCAGACGAGTGTCATTGAATTACTGAGCCAGATGGTCCGCATTCAGGCAAATGGGCAGTATTTCCCATCGCTTGATCTACTCATATCCGGTTATTTTGTTTACGAAAAAACGGGCGATTCGTTGCCCTTTGATTTTCAGCCGTATCCGTAGACGTAAGGTGGGAATCGGTACATACATGAATGTTTTTATGAACGCAACTGTTTATGAATGGAAGCCTTCACCGATTTCTTGGTCGAGCTTTTTACGCCGTAGAAAGAAGAGCCTTTTCGCTCAGACTTCATTGAAAACTAATTGTCTTATGGAAACGTATCAAACCTTAGCTCCGGCCTACGTAGAACTCTTAACCAAAGCCGTAGGTCATAAAAACAAGCTCGAGTACTTCAACGAATACCGGGAATATAAAGCCACCGGAGCTCCCTTTAAAGGCCTTTTGAAAAATGAAACGGGAGAATTTCTGGAACTGGCCACGGGTGTACAGATTCCTTTGAGCCAAATCATCAGCTTGAACAACGTATTTTTTCCTGGTTATGAGGACTACGAAGAAGTGCTTGGCATGCGTTGTAGTCGATAAATAGGTACTTTTCGAAAAAAGCACTTTAATTTAGACGTTCTTATTAGAACGTATGGAAGGGGTACGGGCCGCCAAGGTTCCGTACCCTGCTTAGCATTTATTCTCGACGTATGAAGTATTTTCTGGGGATTGAAATTGGCTCGGGCAAGATTCATTTAGCCGTAGCAGATGAAACACACACGATTACTGAACACATACGCCGGGATGTAGTACCCGGAAATACGGCTGAAGATCTGAGGTCCCAGATTGAAGAAGTCATTGATGATTTGCAGACCCGGTATCGGTTTTCTTCCATGTGCGTTGGCTTTGGCGGACCAGTGGATTGGCGGCAGGGCAAAACGGTACAGTCCTATCGCATTGAAGGCTGGAAAAACTTCGACTTATCCGATTGGCTGGAAGATCACTTGCACTGTCCGTCCTGGGTAGAAAACGATGCGAACCTGGCTGCTTTAGCTGAAGCTATTCAGGGAGCGGGTAAGAATTACGCTACCGTATTTTACTTGAAACTTGGGCACGGCATCGGGGGGGGATTGATTCAGAAGGGGCAGATTTATCATGGAGCCCGGCCCGGCGAATCCGAAATCGGTAAGTTACGGCTCGATCGTTCGGGTACTACCTTGGAATCCGTTGCTTCTGTCCGAGCCATTGTACAACGCATTGAAAGTGAGGTAGCCAAACAGCCCGAGGGCCCGCTGGCTCAGGCGGTGGCTGCCGGGCAAGGCGTTTCTTACCTGATTCAGGCTCTGGCAAATGGCGATTCACTGGCCGAACAATTGCTCAATGAAACGGCCGATCAATTGGCCTTTGCTCTGTCCCACGTCGTTCATCTGTTTCACCCCGATCTCATTGTACTCAGTGGAGGCGTTCCCGAACTCACGGAAAAACTGAGTCAGGTGATCGACCAAAAGCTTTCTACGTACGTCATGGAGGCCTTTCTTCCATTACCTAAAATAGCCCTGGCTCAATTGCAGGACGAAGCCGTGGTGAGAGGAGCCCTGCTCGTAGCCCGGCAGAATAGTTATTTATAAAAAAAAGGCCAGAACCCGCGTTCTGGCCTTTTTTGTGACTGTACTTCTGGCTGATCCTCCATGTTCATGCCACGGCGTAGGGAGTCAGTTCGATACGTTCGGATGCTCCTAATAGTGAATCTTCGCTTCGTTCATTTTCCATTCGTCAAAGGCTTCCTGAGCACCTTCCGTAGGGAGGTGAATCATGGGTAAACTACGCTCGGATGGCGGCAGGGCTACCTGCTCATAAATAAAAGAGTCATCAAAACCAGCATCGCTGGCTTGTTCATGCGTGCAGGCGTAGTACACGCGGTCGGGGCGAGCCCAGAAAATGGCTCCCAGGCACATGGGGCACGGTTCGCAGGAAGTGTACAGCTCACAACCCGACAACTGGTGCGTGCCCAAATACGTACACGCTTCCCGAATGGCGACAATCTCGGCGTGGGCCGTGGGATCATGGCTGGAGGTTACGCGGTTGTGTCCCCGCCCAATGATTACCCCGTCTTTTACAACAACGGCACCAAAGGGGCCACCCAGGCCGGCCCATTGACCCTGAAACGAAAGCTCGACGGCTTCTTGAATATACTGGTTCATGGCTAAAAATTCGTAAACGGTTAATACAACTAAAATAAATACAGACTGTTTTCAGACCATTGATGAAAGTTAAAATCCATTCATCCGTTCTTCAACGCGTATGGATGGTACAGGATTTGGGGCTTCTTTAGAAAATACCTAGAATTGCCTGTAATTCAACTTTTATCCTATCTATTAAATACGACAATGGACTATCAACCCCTGCCTCCTTCGCAACCACCCATGAGTGATTCCGATGCCCGTACCTGGGCTATGCTGGCTCACCTGAGCAGTATCGTGGCTAGTTTCCTGGGTGGACTTTCGTTTCTTGGGCCTCTAATCGTTTGGTTAATCTACCGGGAACGTTCTACGTACGTGGACTACCACGGCAAAGAAGCCCTGAATTTTCAGATTCTCATGTCAATCGCCTTTGTGGGTTGTATCATTCTGGGCATACTTACCTGTGGCGTTGGGCTGATCATATTACCCGTTGTTGCCGTGCTGGACATTGTCTTCGTGGTTATTGCGGCGATCAAAGCAAACAATGGTGAGTATTATCAATATCCTTTCAACTGGCGGATCGTAAAGTAGTAGCCATCAGTTTAAACAAGAAGAGCCATCAACCGTCGGTTGATGGCTCTTCTTGTTAAGAAAACCCTCTTACTTGGGTTTAGAAAACTCCTGACGAGCCTGGGCTGCGGAGGCTTCATTGGTGAAAATTCGGGTTTCGCGGCGACGAATGGCCCACCAGATCCCAAGCAAACCAAACAACACAGCCGGAATACTGAGTATCTGACCGAGGTTGTAGGTCATCTGGTCTTCAAACGTTACCTGGTTCTCTTTGTAAAATTCGTACACGAAACGCAGCACGAATACGACGACCATGAAAAGTCCCGTGAGTATACCCTGCGGAAGACCGGTTTTATAGCGATTCCAGATGGAATACAAGGCAACACAAAGAATCAGGCAGGAAATGGCTTCGTACAACTGGGCCGGATGCCGGGGTTCCTGCGAGAATTCAGTATTGTTCAGGAAAATGAAGGCCCAAGGTACATCCGTAACCTTTCCTACAATTTCCGAATTCATCAGGTTGCCCAGACGAATGAAACAACCTGCCAGGGCCACGGTAATGACAATCCGGTCAGAAATCCAGAAGAAATTGATTTTTTGGAACGGGCGAATAGGTAAAGTCCCGTGATAATACCCACCATGGCTCCGTGACTGGCCAGACCCGCGTACGGTGGCAACAGCATTTCCTTGAACCACTTCCAGGGATTGGCAAAAAACATGGGATACTCGTAGAAAACGTAATGTCCAACCCGGGCTCCAACCACCGTAGCCAGTACCATGTACAGGGTCAGGGTATCAACCCAGTCGTCGGGTAAACCTTCTTTCCGAAAAATGTGCAGAATAATTCGCTGACCGACCAAGAAACCCAGAGCAAACAGTAATCCATACCACCGAACCGAAAATGAGCCGATGTGGAAAATCTCTGGGTTTACGTTCCAAACAATATAGTTGAACATGTAAAAGTTAGTTTCAGGCGGTAAAAATAGAGCCTATTTCTGAGGATGAGTTGGCTTTAGTGAATTATTCACTAGCGAAGGATGATCTTTCGGGTAATTTTTCCGGAACTCGCCGTTTGAATCTGAACCAGATACACGCCAGTAGGCAATCCCTTAAAATCAAGTTCATAACGATTGGTACCGTTAGAACGGGCTTTACCCAGCCACTGACCGAGCAGGCTATACAGATTTACTTCTGCTTCGGAAGGTGTAGTCACCGTTACGTACCGATCCGTGGGATTGGGTCCGACCCGTACTGTCTCCGTGCCCGTATCGGGCGAAGGCAGCAACTTCTCCGAACGATTCAGTAGCAACCGCAGGCCACCGGTATTCGTACCAGCCACAATGTCGGGTAAGCCATCCTGATTGAGGTCCGCTACGGCCAGCGAAGGGACACTGCCGATTTTAAGGCTTGTAACCGCATTGGCGGGCGATTTTACCGAACTGGAATCCGCCGAAAGGGTCGTTTGATTAAGGAAATCATGGAAAACTTTCAGTGAACCATTGTCATAGGCCGTCAGCAGGTCCAGTCGTTCGTCGCCGTTGACATCCGCCGCGATTAGTGAGAACCCCCGGTTGTTAAAATCATCGGTCTGGCCACCGTACGACTTCGTTTCAAGCTGATACGTGGGCTGGGTAGACGTACCCGTATTGCGGTAATACTGAATGCCACCGTAGTAGGTGCCGATCAGCAGGTCAATGCGTCCGTCCCGGTTCACGTCAATGTACAGAGGAACCGAACCCGCGTAAAGGTCATTCGGGAGGGGTAAGGCCGTAAGCTCGTCCGGATTGAGCTGAAAAGCTCCGGTCTTACCACCTCGGTTGGGAATGTACCGAACGATAGAGCCGGCTGGCGTCTGAGCCATAAAACCCAGATCGGGTATACCATCGCCGGTGACGTCACTGAAAAAACGTTGACATTGGTAACCAACTGATTCTGGCGGTTCTGTAGCTGCGTGGCCAACCCCAGGTAATCATCCGTTTCAAGCTGGAATTTGGCCTGTTGAGGGGTACCAACGTTCCGGAACAGAGCGATGCCACCCCGGTACGTTGGTCCGGAGCGAAACCCGGCGTATCCCACCAGCAAATCGGCGTCGCCGTCACCATCCAGGTCGGCCAGAGCAGTAGTCGTATTTTCGCCCAGGTCCACCATATCTTCCTGTAAAAAATGCTCTTTCCGGAAGATCAGTCCCGAACCCGTATTTTCGTAAAGCCAGGCGGTCCGGCGAAAGTCATTGGCCTTGAGCTGATCGTTGGAGTAGACATTCGGAGCAGCCAGCAGATCGGGTTTCCCATCAAACGTTACGTCTTCCAGAAACGTGGCCGGAAATACGCCCATATCAATCGGTTTCACCGAAGGAAACAAATAGTCAGCCTGCGTGAATCGAGCCTTCTCCCGCGTACCGGCATTGGGCATGTACGCTACGTGGGAATCTTCGATGTAACTGTAGAAGAAATCTTTTACGCCATCTCCGTTGTAATCCCAGAGTAAAATGCTGTTGCCTGCGTGCAGCGGGCGACCCCCCGGATTGTTCTGGACGGCCGGACAATCGCCTTCCCCAGTTTCGCAATTCATATTGAAGCAGGCATCGCCGTACTGTCGCTTGATGAAGTTTCCCCAGCAAAACCCGATTTTCTTGAAAGTCAAACCGGCCTTGCCCGTTCGTTCCATGCTCATGTTCTGGTGGTATTCCGCAAAGTCGCCCGCAATGTCAAAGATGACCAGATCCAGATCGCCGTCCCCGTCCACATCATCAATTCCAGGGACGTCCGTGGAAGGCACCTGCATATTTACCTGACCCGAAAATCCTTCGGTGTATAACGGATCGAACAGCAACTGCCAGCGAAAACCGGAAGGAGCCGCTACATTCTGATACACTTTAATTCCCGATGGTGTGTGGGCAAACAAATCCTTGCGTCCATCGCCATCGAAATCGCGAAGGAGCATCCAGCTGTCTAATTCGGGGAAGTACGCCTCGTAAAGGGGAGCGTGTCGCCAGGTGTAGGAGCCATTACCCGTGGGCTGGGCCAGAAAGGTGGAAACTTTTCGACTGGTTCGATCAAAAATTACTAAATCCTCGACCTGATCCTGATTTAAATGCATCTTGGAAAACTGCGGAGCATTCAGCCCTCCGGCCCAGGCATTGGGCAGGATTCGACCCTGTACGGAAACCTGCACCGCAGTATCCAGTTCAAAGGAAAACTTCTGAGCATGGGCCTCAAAAGAAAGAAATGAAACGAGCAGCCCCAGGCCCGTCAGCAGGTAACGGTTTTTCATTGCATCTTTGTCACATCAGTTCAACAACGAATGGAAAATACATTTAGCGTTTCGGGTGGAGAGTTTTAGCCGGGAGAGCTACGAATTCCCAACCTGACACCTTAAACGATCTATACATGATTGCAGACCTTTATCAAAAGTACCTGACTTGCAGCAGTGTTTCGATTGATACCCGCAAAATTGAGCCCGGAGCGATGTTTTTCGCGTTAAAAGGGGAAAAATTTGACGCGAATACCTTTGCCGCCCAGGCCCTGGCCAACGGAGCCGCCTATGTAGTGATGGATAATGCCGAATACGCGACCGATGAACGTTGTCTGGTCGTGCCGAATACGCTTCAGACTCTGCAACGGCTGGCTCTGTATCATCGGCGTACGCTGACCATTCCCGTCATCGGCATTGGTGGTTCAAACGGCAAGACGACAACTAAAGAGCTGACCCACCGTGTATTGGCGAAACGATTCCGGACATTCGCTACGCCCGGTAATTACAATAACTACATCGGCGTGCCGCTTACCCTGCTTTCCATGCCGGTGGGTACGGAAGTGCTTATCGTAGAACTGGGAGCCAACCAGAAAGGCGATATTGAAGAATTGGTGAACATCTGCGAACCCGGTCTCGGCCTCATCACCAATATTGGAAAGTCGCACCTGGAGGGTTTCGGTGGCTTGCAGGGCGTACGCGAAGGAGAGGGAGAACTCTACGATTTTCTGGTACAGACCAACGGCCTGATCTTTTTTCATGCTCAGGATGAAACGCTTGCGAGTATGCTGGAAGAACGGGGAGCAAAGAAGTTCAACCTGATTCCTTACCGCGACGACGTTCAGTTGCTGGAAACCAATCCGAACGTAGTATATGAAATAGGCGAACAACGCGTGGAAACGCACCTGATGGGGGATTACAACTTCATCAATATGCGGGCTGCTCTAACGCTGGGGAAATACTTTGGCGTAGCGGAAGCAGACATGCACGCGGCCATTGCGGGCTACGTGGCCGAAAATAACCGCTCCCAGATTTTACAGAAAGGTTCGAATACCATCTGGCTGGATGCGTACAACGCCAACCCAAGTTCAATGGCCGCTGCGTTGAAAAATTTCGAAGCCCTGGATGCGAAGAAAAAACTGGTCATTCTGGGCGACATGTTCGAACTGGGCGAAGAAGGGCCCCAAGAGCACGAGCTGATGGGAAAATTGATTGCCGAATGCCACTTTGACTACGTACTTCTGGCGGGACCGCTCATGCAGAACGCCCTGAAATATTTGCCCCGGGCGTATTACTTCCCCGATAAATTCGGCCTACACGTCTGGCTGGAGGAACATCCCATGACGGATACGCATTTCCTCATCAAAGGTTCCCGCGGTATGGGGCTGGAAAGTACGCTGGGGATGATTGGGGGAGGGGAGAGTTCATAAATTTTGAGCGGCGGCCGCAGCCGTTTTGAGTTTAGAGCGGCCGCCGCTGCGGTTTTCAGTTTTCAGTTTTCAGTTTTCAGTTTT
>NZ_NMPS01000205.1:0-11367 GCF_002261125.1 Siphonobacter sp. BAB-5385
ATTCCATGGTGGCTCCCTCAGCAATGCGGTGGCCCGAAGCAGGATGAAGTCAGCGGCGTTCGCGATACGGACTAAAATGACCAGCCGTCTCAACGGGACGAAATAGTGATCGTTAATACTAGGGTTAGGAGCTGTCTGTTGCTTGATATTAATTGAGTACTGTTATTACACTCACTTACTAATGAGACCAGACCCATCTACGGGACGTAAAACGAACATATTACTATACAAACAATATCGTCAGTTAAAACATTGTCTGAACTCCAACGGACTCTGCTTGGTCTTGGTTTTGAAGAGTTTACTGAACGATTGCGAATGCTCGAAGCCTAATTCGTACGCGATTTCACTGACCGACAAATCCGTGGTGGAGAGCATCTCTTTCGCTTTTTCGATGAGCTTGTGGTGAATGTGCTGTTGGGTAGTTTGTCCGGTGTGCTGCTTCAGTAAACTGCTGAGGTATTTGGTGGACATGTGCAGCGTATCGGCGATGTCCTGCACCTTGGGTAAGCCTTTCAGTAAGAGATCTTCCTGGTTGAAATAGTCGGTCAGTACCTGCTCCAGCCGATCCAGTACTTTGCTGTTGGTGATTTTCCGGGTGATGAATTGTCGCTCGTAGAAGCGTTGAGCGTAGGTGAAGAGGAGTTCCAGCTGGGCAACAATCACATCCTGGCTAAACTTATCGATCAATGAATGGTACTCTTGCTTGATATGGTCAACGATGCTGTTGATGAGGGTTTCCTCTTTGTCGGAGAGAAACAGGGCTTCATGAGCCGCGTACCCAAAAAACTCGTATTGCCTGATTTTCTTTGCCAGCGGCGTGTTCCACAAAAAGTCGGGATGGACAAATAACATCCAGCCTTCCAGCCTGGGTACGCTGTCACTTCCATCACCGCGTAAAATCTGTCCCGGAGCCGTGAATCCCATGATTCCCTCGTCGAAATCATACTGTTGCTGTCCGTAGAATAGCGTATCGCAACCTCTTTTCAGGGAAATGGTATAAAAGTCGAACACGACCGCGGTAACGCCTGCGTCTCTCGTCAATTTGGACACATCCACCACGCTAATGAGCGGATGATGTGGTTTAGGAAGTTTCGCGAGCCGATGCCCTTCGGTAATGGATTTAATACGGAGTGGCATTTTGGTTTCCATGTGGGTAAGTTAGTTATTCTTCCAAAAGGGTAGCATCTGGCAAACGGCATTTATCTATCCTTTAAAGGGATATTTTAACCAGATCAGTAATAAGGGCAAGGCAAGAAAAGGGATTTCCATCAAAGCGATGTTACTGTTTCCCGCCCGTAACGACAGGGCCATGATCAAAACAATCGTAACCGCATTCAGCACATTGGCCACGAAAAAGGTCTGCGGGAAAAACAGCAGGACCCCCACGGCGATCGACCATACGCCCATGTAGGGCATAATGGTTTTGGAGAGCCCGAGGGCCGACAACATTTTTGCCTGTTCCGCGTTAGCGGGCTGGAAGGCGTCCCAGCCGTGTTTGATACTCAGAAAGGCCGAGATCAACAGGAGTACGATCGCTACAATTTTCATGGAATTACAGGAAAGATTCGAGGGAATGAATGGTGATTAGAAGATCAGAGGCATACGCCAGAGGACGACGTTGGTCGGATTCACTACGTACCATACATCGTAGACGCCCCCATTTTACCCGCTTGCGAAAGCATTAACTTAGGAGCTACCCGGCTCATCACCCGCATCAGTCCAGCCAAACCGGGATAAATTTCATCCTTGTCGTTTTTCATCCCCTGGATGGCCGCATCGACAATTTTTTCGGGAGCCATCAGGGCTTTGGCGTTGAATCCATCTTCTTCGATGAACTTGTCGTTCAAAGGTGTCGAACTACCGGGGGCCACCAGCTCAATGACTTTAATACTCGTTTTCATCAATTGTACGCGTAAGGCCTGGGTATACGCCCGCAGTCCGGATTTGCTGGCACTGTAAATGGGGGAGATGGGGAAAGGCATGAACGCGATACCGGAGGTCACATTCAGAATTACTGCCTTAGGTTTCGTTTTCAGATGCGGCAGAAACTGCTGTACCATGCGAATCGGTCCCATCAGGTTAATTTCCACTTCACGGGTGATGTCCAAAAGCTCGTGGGGCTGATTCAGACTGAGTTTACGCATTTCACCGGCATTATTGATGATTATATTCAAGGCAGGAAATTGCCGGATCACCTGATCATACAGGGCTACAATGTCTTCCGCTTTACTTACATCGCTTTGGATGATATGAACTGCCGGAAGTTGTTGCTGGGTTTCCTGTAGTTTTTGTGCATTTCTTCCCGTAATGATCACGGTATTGCCCAGGGCCAGAAGTCGGGAAGCGAATTCAAGTCCAAATCCGCTGGTGCCGCCGGTAATCAGGATGGTGTTGTTGTGCAAGTCCATTTTCTTTCCGTTTTTGTTTCTACAAAGGTCAGTCACGATTCCAAAAACACTTGTAGCCGATTGTCGCAAGGATGTAGCCAGAAGGGAAGATTCGACACGAAAGGGTAGGAGTTTTTCCGTATTTCGCGAGCTTGATACGGGACTTACGGACTTTTCATGCGTATAAGAACGAGTGATTGCCTTACTTTAGAGTCGTGTATGGCATGGAAACGAGCAGTACACGAGGACTTCTCAAGTCGATTCTCAGGAAACGAAGAAGTACCCACGCATTCCGCTCTTTCGATTCCGCCACTATTCTACGCTAAAACCTAGTTGAATGAACGCAGCCGTAAAATGGATTACGCTGAGCCTGACGGGCTTAAGCTTGACCCTCCACGCCCAGACTCGCTCGCTTAAAATTACCAAACGCTACCTGAATCTGCCCGTAGCTCAGTCCCGGCACCGGGGAACCATGGCCTTAGTGACGCCAGACCAGACGGAACGGTCCTTTAAAATACGGCTGGCTTCGGGTAAACCCGATTACTGGGTCTTCTATGATGTCTCAGCCTGGCAGGGCAAAACCCTTATTCTTCGCTACGACGGCAGTCCCGAAGGATTAAACCAGATTTACCAGGATGATCGTTTGGCGGGTCAGGATTCCCTGTATCACGAAAAAAACCGGCCGCAATACCACTTTACCAGCCGCCGGGGCTGGATCAACGACCCAAACGGGATGATTTTTTATGAGGGCGAATACCACCTGTTCTACCAGCATAATCCTTTCGAACGCGAATGGGAAAACATGTCCTGGGGTCATGCCGTAAGCAAAGACATGGTTCACTGGGAGGAACTGCCCACGGCCCTATCACCCGATCGGATGGGAACTATGTTTTCCGGCTCAACGGTGATTGATTACGAAAATACGGCGGGTTTTAACCGGGGGAATGTACCGGCAATGGTTGCTTTTTTCACGGTGGATAGCCCGGAAAAGCAGGTGCAGTGCATGGCTTATAGTCTGGATAAAGGACGTACGTGGACCAAATACGACCAGAATCCGCTGATCGACTCTAAAGCGAAATGGGAGAGTAAGGATACCCGTGACCCCCGAGTATTCTGGTACCAACCGGGTCGGCACTGGGTGATGGTACTGAATGAGCGGGACGGCCATTCGATCTATACCTCAAAAAACATGAAGCAATGGACGTATGAAAGTCACATTACTGGCTTTTGGGAGTGCCCGGACCTGTTCGAACTTCCCATCGATGGTGATCCAAATAAAACCAAATGGGTAATGTACGGAGCCTCCACCACGTACATGATTGGCGATTTCGACGGGAAAAAATTCACGCCGGAGTCGGGTAAACACTCATATACGCACGGGACCATCTACGCCGCTCAAACGTTTACGAATATGCCCGAAAAGGACCCTCGACGGATTCAGATTGGCTGGGGGCGGGTACAGCAGCCGGGGATGCCCTTCAATGGCATGATGCTGCTGCCCACTGAATTACAGCTTCGTACGACCAAAAACGGTCCCCGGCTCTTTAGTGTACCCGTCAAAGAAACGGAACAACTGTTTACACCAGCGGGTCAATGGACCTCACTACGGGTCGAGGAAGCCCGGGATAAACTCAAATCGGTGGACGTACAGGATGCGTTTCGACTTAAAACTACGCTCAAACTTTCCCATGCGACGGACGCGGGTATTTCGCTTTTTGGTCAGCGGATCCTCATTTATGATCTGAATTTCAATCAGTTGAATGGAGCCTTCTATTCGCCGGAGGATATGACAAGTATGGAAATTACCGCAGATATCTTCGTAGACCGAACCTCAGTAGAGGTGTTTGTGGATGGCGGTCGGTATTCCTATTCGCTGGAACGGAAACCCGTACCGGGCAATCAGGAAGGGCTTCAGTTCTGGGGCAATCGGATGGAGGTGAAAGACCTTCAGGTATACAAAGTGAAGTCGATTTGGAAGTAAGGGTAATTAAGTAGATATAAAAACAAAGGTGCAGAAACGAACCACCTCCGTTCATTTCTGCACCCGTTCGAAAATCCAACCAAGTATTAAATCGCCGGTTCCGCCGGTGTATTCGGATTCGTCAAACGTTCCTGATCCGGATAGGGATAGAAGTTTCGCGTACGTTCGGCCGTGAGCGGTATCGGGTTAACATTCACCGCAGGAGCCGTACGGTTGAAACGGCGACTATCTTCCAGCCGTAAACCCTGCATGAAAAGCTCCGTACTGCGTTGTTTGTAGATCTCCGTGAGCAGACTGGCCGCATCGGTACCGCCAGCGTAGGCGGGTAAAGCGGCATTTACACCGAAGGGATCACCCGTCGTTTGCGTACGAACGGCGTTGATCTGAGCTACGGCTTCGGTAACCGAACCATTACTCCGCACCAGAGCTTCGGCTTTGATCAGACGAATCTCATCGGGCAGATATACCGGAATGGGCTTGGTGATTTCATTGAAAAATCCGGCCACCGAACGCAGTACCTCGCCACCCACGGTAACCTCCGGCGTAGCCGTGTAGAAGTTAATCCGGGCATCTCCCGTTTCCAGCAGCGACGTCGGTAACCCTAATGTAGCCCGAGGCTGGTAATTTTTACTAACGACAATTTGCTGGTAAATGGGATTGGGCGATTGCGACGAATACACAAACTGCGACCGCGACGTCAGGTTTACCGCATTCGCCGAGGCTAATGCATCGGCGTAGCGACCTAGCATCATCTGGTAGCGAGCCCGGTACGCGTTCAGGCAATCCCGCAACTGAAAATCCGTACCCAGCACCCGCGTATTGAATTCCGTCGAAGGAGCCGTGGCCGTAATCAGATCAATGCCCTGCGAAAGTATCGTTACGGCTTCGGTCAGGGCCTGTTGGCGGGGTACAAACGGGGCCTGTCCATTCTTGTTGGTTTGGGTAGGGAACTGCTCGAAACCCGTCGCCAGTCCACCTAGAGCCATCGCCTTGAACAGATACGCGTGAGCGAGTACGCCATTGCGGGTGGCTTCATCGGTAGCCAGTACGGTGGGGGCATTGGCGATCAATTCGTCGGCCATGCCCATTACCCGGTACATCCGGGCCCAGAGGTTGAGTACGTTACCGTTGAAGGATGGCAGAGCCGTACCTCCGGCTTCGAGTTCGAGTACATTGGTGAACGTCGTAATGCCTTTCAGCTCTCGCGTGGTCGTCCCCGGTGTAATGATGAGAGCTTCCAGAGCCGAGGTCGAATAGTATTGTTTCATCCCCAGACTCAGCGTGAGCATCCCTTCCCGACTCGACAGTACCTGTTCGTCGGTGGGAGCATTGAGGTTGGGAATATCCAGTTTACAACCCGTCAGTAAACCAGCAGCCAGAAAAGAGGCCAGAATATATGTTTTGAATTGCATGATCTTCAGTGGATTAATGCTTAGAAATTGACACTTACGCCGAACAGGAAGCTACGCGGAATCGGTACTTCCACGAAATCGAAACCTCGCACGGCATTATCCTGACCAGCGGCGTTGGTTTCTGGGTCCCAGCCACTGTAGTTATCAATCGAAAGGAGGTTACGGCCAATGAGCGTAAGCCGCAGGTTCTGCATTTTCCAGAGCTTCGGCGTCAGGACGTACGACGCGGAAATTTCCCGGAGCTTCACGAAAGAGCCGTCTTCAATGTAATTTTCAAAGATCGAGAACAGGGCCGCACTCGTACCCTTGGGCACATCGCCGCGAAGCTCGGGTTCGTATCCTTTCAGCGAAGCATAGAGGTCACGCTCGCCGACCCGACGGGTAAAGTTGAACACCTCAAAGCCCAGCATACCGTCCCATTGCATCCGGAAATTGAATTTCCCAATCTCAAACTCATTCGTAAAGCCAACAATACCCCAAGGGTTGGGATCGCCGATGACCTTGCTCAAAATCGTTCCGGTGGGCTGACCGTTGGCATCCCGCTGAACGGTGTACTGTCCGTTGGCCAACTGAGTACCCCGTTCCCGTTGCGGATAGCGATTGGGGTTCGTAGCCGTAGGGGCGGTTAGGAGTAAGGAACCGTCCGGATTGCGGGCAAAAAAGGTGCTGTAATACGCTCCAAGCGGGTAGCCATTGACGGCAGCCACCTGACTAAATCCACCCGCGAAGGGTAGTACGCCGTTGCCTTCCACACCATTGACCGTATTCTTGTTAGACGTATAGGTCAGCGTAGTGATCCAGCGGAACCCACTGGTCTGCACGGGTACGGCTTTCACCATGACTTCAAAGCCTTTGTTAGTCATCGAACCCACGTTGATGAGTCGGTTGTTGAAGCCCGTCGTGGGAGCCAGCGTACGGTTCAGAATCAGATCGGCTACGCTCTTGTTGAAGTACGAAAACTCCACACTCACGCGATCGTTCAGCAGGCTTAAATCCGCACCAATTTCGGTTTCGGTCTGACGCTCCGGTTTTACCGTAAAGTTTCCGAACTGAGCGGGGGAGATGTACCCCGTCTGGCCACCGTAGATGACGGGGCTGTAATTGGTAAAGCGGTCGTAGGCTCCAATGGCGGTCAGGTTGCCCGACTGGCCCCAGGCGGCCCGGAGTTTGAAGGAGTTAATAACACGACCTAACGTTCCTTCACTCCAGAATTTTTCGTTGGAAACCACGTACGAACCACTCACTTTCGGGAAAAACTGCCAGCGGTTATCGATGCCGTATACCGACGAAGCATCCACGCGGGCCGCTCCCGTAATGAAGTAGCGATCTTTAATGCCAAAACTCTGCTGGGCGAATGCTCCGAGAATGGATCGCTCCGAGCGGAATTCCATCGCAATAATGGTTCCGTTGTTGATCGTCTCGCCAAACGCTCCCAGTTGCTGGGCCGTAGCTCCGAAGGTTAGCGTACGATCGTATTGAATCGTGCCGCCGATTCCCGAAGTGGAGGTCAGCCAGTCGTTTACTTTCGTATTGTAACTGACATTCAGGTCGTTGTTGATCTGGAAAACCGTAGCATCGGCTCGGCGGGCGAGTCCCTGATCGTAGGTCGGCGTGGTGTTTTTCGGTGGAATGTAAGCCGTAGCCGACTGCGTGTAGTTGTCGATACCGACGGTGTAATCAATGTTCAGACCTTCGATCGGTTTCAGGTTGAAATTGAAATCCGAAATGATCCGGCTCGTTCGTTGTCCAAACTTGAAACGGTTGATGGCTTCGAGCGGGTTGGTCCGGCGTACTACGCTGACGGGAGCGGTGGAGGGATAGACACCCGTGACTGGATCGGGTTCCGGATTGACGGAGTTGTTACTGAAAATGAAGCCCGTTAAAGCCCCATACGCCTCGCTAATACCGCCGTTGGGAATCTCCTTACTGGAGCTGTACACGTAGTTGCTACCCGCCGAAATCGTGGCTTTGTTGCCGATTTTCTGCTGAATCCGCAGGCGAATGCCATTGCGGTTGAAATCCGTACTTTTAATAATTCCCTGATTGTAATAGTTAGATCCGGAAACAAAGTATTTCGTGTTGGCCGTACCGCCCGAAAGCGACAGGTAATTTTCGGTACCGAACGCGTTCTGGAAGATTTTATCCTGATAATCGTAACGGGTAACCGGAACCTGCGTCTCGTCCGTCGGCGTGGTATTCGCGAAAGCAAACGGATATTCGTTGTAGGCCATTTTCTTACGAAGCTGACTGACCCGAAACTGCGTAGAGAACGTAATGGATGGTTTGCCTTCTTTCCCTTTCTTGGTGAAAATCTGGACTACCCCGTTGTTGGCCCGCGACCCGTAAATGGCCGCTGCCGCCGCTCCCTTGATGACCTCAATGCGATCAATATCCGCCGGGTTGATATCCACCAGACGGTTTTGAGAGTAACCGCCCAGGTCAATCAACTGGCGGGAATCGTTGTTGACAATGACCCCATCCACGATATACAGCGGATCCGATGAACCCACAATCGTGCTTGGTCCCCGCATCCGAATACTGATTCCACCCGCGGGGTTCCCGGAGTTTTGCGTAATCTGAGCCCCGGAAAGTTTCCCCTGCAAGGCGGCATCGAGGGAGGGGGCGGCGGAAAATTGCAGATCTTTCGCTCCTACGGTAGCAATGGAGTTCCCCAACTCGCGTTTGCTGGTGGCACCCATCGTACCCGTCACTACCACTTCATCCAAACCGAGCACGTCTTCCTCAAGCGTAGCATCAAGGGTTACCGCATTCTGACTGGCGTTTACGTCAAAGCTTTTCTGCTGACTTTTGTACCCTACGCCGGAAAAGACCAGCGTATACCGACCCGGCTTCAAGGAAGGCGTAAACTGGTACGTCCCACTGGCATTAGTCGTGGTTCCGGTACTGGCCGAACTTAATTTCACGGTAATAAACGGAAGGCCGGACCCATTGGCATCGCTGACCTTCCCCTGCAGTTGTACCTGAGCCGAAACGGAACCCGCCAGGGCCGTCCAGGCAAAAAGAAGGTAAAACAGGAGCTTCCCTGGAAGTACTGATTTTCGCATACGGTTAACTAGTTTGGAGTGTGTACTACTAAAAAAGGCAGGTCGTGGGAAAGCTGTAGTAGCCGCCCGCGTCCTATGAAAAACGTATTCAGGAAGTCGATTTAGAGGAGAAAACGATTAATTCGGGAATGAAATCTTACCCATCGATACGCTGGGAACGCCCTGCCGATTGCCAAAGTGGGTCTTGCCACCCACCAGAGCTTCGTTGGCCAGAGTGGCAAATAGTACGGCTTCTTTCGCGTCCCCCGAAATACCCAGTTCATCGGTCCGACGAAGGGTCATTTCGGGCAAAAGCTCCTGGATGTACTGCCAGAGTAAGGGGTTATGCATCCCGCCTCCGCTGGCGTACAATACCCAGGGTTGGGTAGTATCCCGGCTTTTCAGCGAACGGTGCACGGCTTCGGCAATGGTTTCCGCCGAAAATCGCGTAAGGGTCGCCAGTACGTCTTCGGGACTGAGGTCGGTACGCTGGATTTGTTGCTGAGCCGCCTCCAGATATGCCAGACTAAAGAGTTCTGGCCCCGTGGTTTTGGGAAAGGGTTTCTCAAAAAACGGGTCCTGCTTCAACGCGGCTAGTAAGGGTTCGTGTATCGTTCCCCGGCGGGCCAGAGCCGCATCTGTGTCGTAGGCTTTATTGAATTTCTGACGCGTATAGGCATCAAGCAGCGTATTGCCAGTGCCGGTATCGGTAGCGAATACTTCATCCGCATTCAGATTGGCCGGAAGGAAGGTAAAGTTGGCAATACCACCCAGATTCAGCAGAATTCGGTTTTCTCCCGCTTCCGAAAAAATCAGATAGTCGCCGTACACGGCCAGCGGAGCCCCTTCACCACCCGCTGCACAATGTTTCTGCCGAAAATCGGACAGGGTAATAATGCCCGTAGTAACTGCCACGTGATCCCCATCGCCAATTTGTAGGGTAGCGTTGGGAAACTGGTCCAGACCGTGCAGAATTCGGGGGGCGTGAAAGACCGTCTGTCCGTGACTGGCAATCACATCCACTTCCGCCGGAGCAATGCCCCAACTTTCCAGACAGTCGAGCACCAGCCGCCCGTGCAGGTTGCCAATCCAGGGATTCAGTACGCACAGGTGTTGGAAATCAATGGTTCGCTTGGCGAATACGGTTCGAATTTCCGCTTTAATTTCCTCGGTAAAATCTACCGTGCGGAATTCGCGTACCGTAACCTGCGTTTGGCCGCCTTCCCCCCGAAAGGTACAGAGGGCCACGTCCAGTCCGTCCATCGAAGTGCCCGACATCAGGCCAATGATGGTACGTTCAGGTTTCTGAGCAATCGTATATAGTTTCTGTATATGTGCGTTCATGGTTCGTTTGGGGTGAATTAAAGGGTTTTGACGCCGAGAGCCAGGTACGGTTGCAGACTGGGATGGCTGGCGTCAAGTTCGGTAATCAGGTAATCAAGCGTGGTGACGGGGCATACCCGTAGTTTCATCGAGGTGTTGAGTTTTTCGGCAATGGCCAGAATCGCGATGGTCTGGGATGCTTGAACATCGCCTTTTTAATCTCTACGGTTTCCCATTCCAGATCGGTAATCCCTTCCGTAGGGTCAATGGCATTCGTACCCATAATGCAAAGGTCGGCCCGAATATCGGCAAGCTTCAAAAACGCATCCCCACCTATTACGGTTTGACTATACGTTGACACTTTTCCACCAATCAGAATGGTTTCCAGGTTGGGCTTGTTCAGTAACGCAATGCAGGTATGCGGATTGACCGTTACGAAGGTCGCCCGTAGCTGATCGGGTATGGCTTCGATGAAGGCCTGCACTGTTGTGCCACCGCCGATGAGTACAATCATGCCGTCCCGCACCAGGGATACCGCTTTTCGGGCGATCCGCTCTTTGCTGGAGGAGGCGTATCGCAGTGATTTTTCGCTTTGGGGACTGAAGTGATTCCCCGCCGCCATGGCTCCGCCCTTGATTTTAATGATGAACCGCTCGTCGGACAGTTCGTTCAGGTCACGGCGAATGGTTTCCTCGGATACATGGAGCAGTTGAGACAAGTCACCGAACGTAACCCGGGAGTGGATGTTAATGTGTTTAAGTATAAGTTCTTTTCGCTCTTTTTTGACCAGCGTAATCATAGCTATTGCCCGGTAATCTGTTCCTCTAGCCTACTCATCTTTACAAATATTAAAAAGAATTGTCAATGTGTAGTCAATAATTGAATATTATTTGGAAATAGTGACAAAAACTAGTTAAATACGTTGATTTTATTCTAAATAGTGATATTTAATTCTAAAATATTTAATAAATTAAATGTGGTATTTGTATAAATAACATGCTTTTATTTAAATATGGGGTTATAAAATTGGATATAATAGCTGAAATCTATAGGGTTTTGAGGTAGTGAAAAATTTTGGAGTTGGATAGGGTATGAGTTTCGTTTATGGAATAGACATACTAGCAAAGTTTCGTTTCTTTTATATAAGAACAGGACTGTTTTCGTCCCGTAAGTACGGCTGATTTTTTAGTCCGTATGCATTCCATGCCGGCACGCCCACC
>NZ_NMPS01000021.1:0-63437 GCF_002261125.1 Siphonobacter sp. BAB-5385
TTGCATACGGGGCTAATCACATTGAACCCCTTCAGGGTTGACAGTACACCACGCTCGGCCCCAATTTTTAACCGTTATGGAATGATCGGGGCGAACATGCTTTCGCGTCTGTGACGTGAGTCAATTGCTTCCAGTAAAAAAGGCAGTTTGTCTCCAGCATTCGCTACGGAGTAGCACCTGTAGCTTCGGGTAAATGAGCCTCCTGGGCGTTTTAATACCTGGATCTGTGCATTGTCCAATTCACTAGGCTTAGCATCAGGACAAGGAAGCTAATGCTTTGATTAATGGAACAAAAAAACTCCGCTATCGAAAAGGGATAGCGGAGTAAATCACTCGTAAGTCTTTATTCGTTACCGGGGCCGGCTGGTAGCACCGCCGCCCGTTGCGGGGGCACCGCCCTGCATGCCGTCACCGCCTGACTTGACGTCATCGTTATTGACGGATTTGCCTTTTTTGCGGGGAGCATCCATGGTCATCTTACCAATTTTGTAGCTAAAGGTCAGACGAATGCCCCGCATGAAAATGTGCATGTCCGATAACTGCGTGAATTGAGCAGAACGACGATCGGTACGAATGTTGATGCTCTTGGTCAGGAAGTTTTCACCGGCAATACCAATGCTTCCTTTCTTGTTTTTGAAATCTTTCTTAATCCCCGCGGAGTAGAAGGCAAAGCCACCCGTACGGCCCTGTAATTGCACCTGCGAACCTTGCAGGAAGCCAAAGGCCTGAGCACCCCATCCATTCTTGAACTGAATCTGCGTATTCAATCCACCACCTACGTTAAAACCGGAGTTGCTGACGGGTTCGGAAATACTACTCGAAACCCGGGCCACGCCGCGTAAGTTGGAGTAGAGAATATTCGAGAACAACATGACGTTCCATTTGGAGGTAATGGCCAGGTTACCGAAAATGTTCGTACCCACGGCCCGCTCACTGCCAATGTTCTGATACGTAGTCAGTACGCCACCCGCCAGTGTATCGTTAGCCGATACGACCTGGGTAATGGTCTGATCAGTAAAACGGCCGAAGAAGCTGGCATTCACAAATAACTTCTTAATGTTTTTGCTAACGCCTAATTCCACGTTGTCCGTCAATTCAGGACGTAAGGAAGCGTTTCCGATAGAAATGTTCTGGGGGTTCGCCGCATTGATGTTCGGATTCAATTGCTGAATACCGGGTCGCTGAATCCGACGGTTATAACCCAGTTTCAAGGTTGTACCTTTAAAGCTTTTCGAAACGTTCAAACTGGGTACCAGGTTGCCGTAGTTAGGAATGTTAATGTCGCCGCCTTCCCGGGTACTGGCCTCAATCGTCGTATATTCGTAACGCGTACCGGCCTTGATGGTATACCGATTCTTTGTCGTCAGCGTGTACGAAGCATAGCCACCCGCCACACTCTGGTTGTAATCCAGTGCTCCCGAAGGCTGCCGGGTACTTTGCGTCAACGGCTCTGAACCATTCCCGTACAGATACTGGTAATCGCTGTTTACGGTCCGCATGATTCCCTTGGCTCCGAATTCCAGCATCTGGTTTTTCTTGAGGGGCGTCTGGTAGTCCGTTTGCAGCGTAATTTCCTGGTTCAGGTTGTGGTTGATGTTTTTCTCCCGGTTCAGCATTGCATCCGTGGCATTCCGCTCGATCGCGTCAAAATTGTTGGTCAGGTCATTGCGGCTGTACTGCGTCGAAATGCTCCATTCCTGCTGGGGTTTGTAGGTGTGCAGGTAATCGACGTTCATATCCACCGTACCCGACAGGTTTTTGGTATCCACATCCCGTCGTACCGTACCCGTCAATACGTCATTAATAAACGACTGCGTATTCAGATTCAGGTCATTGAGCATATTCCGGGCACCGTACCGCACGCCCGCCGTAAGCGATTGATTTTTGGCGATGTCGTAGTCAAAACCCAGGTTGTAGTTTCCGAACAGGCCGCTGTTGACCCCGTCGGTAGTCTGGTAGGTACGTGTCGAACCGTTGTCTCGGAAGTTCGTCTGATCGTTGAAGCCCTGTAGTTTCAGGTTATAGTTAGCCCGGCCAAAGCCACCCAGGTTAAAACCGATTTTTCCTTTGCGGTAGTTTCCGTTCAGCGATAGGTTGGAACCCCGGTTACCCACCCCGGCGTCTACGTTCAGGTTAAGACCTTGTAGCGTATTTTTCTTCGTGATAATATTGATGATTCCGCCCGATCCTTCCGCATCGTACTTGGCCGAGGGAGAGGTAATTACTTCCACCGTTTTGATCATATCCGCGGGAATTTGCTTGAGAGCATCCGCTACGCTGCTGGCAACGATGGTACTGGGCTTGTTGTTAATCAGAACCCGTACGTTCCGACTGCCGCGAAGGGAAAGATTTCCTTCCAGATCGACCGTCAGCATGGGTACTTTCCGCAGGCGTCGGCGGCGTCGCCACCTTTCGCCATGATGTCTTTTTCGGCGTTATACACCAGTCGGTCTACTTTTTCTTCGATGAGTTCCTTCTGGCCCGTAACGGTGACTTCCTCCAGCGTTTTGGTTTTGGAAGAAAGCTTAATCACCCCCAGATCAAGGTCCTGACCTTTGGTAACGGTTACACCATCAACAGTTTTGGTTTCGTACCCGATGAAGGTGATCAGAAGTTTGTAGTCGCCAGCAGCTACACGATTCAGGGTGAATTTTCCTTTGTCGTCGGCTACTGTACCGTCTACGGGTTTGTTGGTTGCTTTGTTAACAAGGGCAACACTGGCGAATTCTACGGCCTTGGTAAGGGTGGAATCCACGACAAAACCCGTAATCTTGGAATTGCCTTTGGGCGTGTTGTCGTCGGCTGTACCGGGAATCGCTTTTCGCTGAGGAGTAACGCCCCCCATCGGAAACTGAGCCCAGGCCGTTTGAAGGCCAAGAAGACAGGTGAGAAGAAGTAAAAGCTTTTTCATGAGATGAAATTTCAAATGTGCTAAGGGGGATTTTCCCGTGCTCGTACCGGGAAAAATCAATGATGTGGGAGATCGGTAAGGAGTTGCAACCGAACGAATGCTCAAAAATACGGACGTATACGTGTGAGGTGCCCCGGTTTTGGGAACAGAGGTACGTAGAATAGATGTATGGCAGATTAAACCTTATGACTCAAAAGGCAGGATAAAAAATGAAGCGGGGCAAGGGGTCTCTTCCTGTAGAAAACCCCTTGCCCCGAATAGTATAAAGGTAAGTCAGAATTACGTACGCCGGCAGACGAATTCACCATTGCCAATTGGTACCGTCAGACAGTCCCACTGCTCATCCGCCAAGGCCCGATCCATCATGGGTTTAATGCCTTCGTATTGATCAATCGCATTATCTGCGACAATCAATCCACCTTTGACTACGCGAGGAGCCACGAGCTGAAAACAGGGCTCGTACAGATTCTTTTCGGCATCCAGAAAGCAAAAAGTAATATCGGACAGGGAGGTACCGAGGCTAAGAAAATCACCGGGAATGAGTTCGATAAAATCCTCCATACCCGCCAGACGAAACGTTTCGCGGGCCATCTCGCACTTTTCCGGGTCGAGTTCAAACGTTTTCACCCGTTGGCCTCGTTCGCGGGCGGCCAGGGCCAGCCAGAGCGTGGAGTACCCGGCACTGGTACCGATTTCGATCAGTTCTCCTGACGGAGCGTTGGCCGCTAACAGAGCCAGAAATTGCCCGGTTTCTTTGCTAATCTGGCGTAAGCGGCGGGAACGGGGTGTTCCATCCGTCCGATCCATGCGGTCCTGATTTTCCAGCAGGGCCATGCGTTCCAGGGCTTGTGAAGAGAAGTTTCGGAACATAGTAACTGTCGGTATAGTCGCTACATGCGTTATAAACGTCTTAAACGAAAACTTCCCGAAAGTTTTGAAGCTTTCGGGAAGTTGAAAAGGGAGGTATTACAAGGCTCCACTTTTGATTTCTTCGACCACATTGGGGTCGAGCAGGGTGGAGGTGTCACCGAGGTTGCCGGTATCGCCTTCGGCAATTTTGCGAAGAATCCGTCGCATGATTTTTCCCGAACGCGTCTTGGGTAATCCGCTGACAAACTGAATTTTATCCGGTTTGGCAATGGGTCCAATCACGCGGGATACGGTTGCCAGAATATCCCGGCGGGTCAGGTCTACATCATCGAGCGGTTCTTCCGTAATGATATACGCGTAAATGCCCTGACCTTTCACGTCGTGCGGATAACCGACTACGGCACTTTCCACCACGCCCAGGTGCATGTTGATGGCATTTTCGACTTCCGCCGTACCAATGCGGTGACCCGATACGTTCAGTACGTCATCGACACGACCCGTGATGCGGTAATAGCCGTCCTCGTCCCGCAGACAACCGTCACCCGTAAAGTACAGGTTCGGGTAGGTACTGAAATACGTTTGCTTGCAGCGTTCGTGATCGCCGTAAGTCGTCCGCAGAATACCCGGCCAGGGGAACTTGATACAGAGGTTACCCGATACGCCGTTGCCTTCAATTTCCTTGCCATTTTCGTCTACCAGCATGGGTTGTACGCCCGGCAGTGGCAGGGTAGCAAACGTGGGCTTTTCGGGCGTAATGCCAGCAATGGGTGAAATCATCAGACCACCCGTTTCGGTTTGCCACCAGGTATCGGCGATAGGGCATTTTCCCTTCCCAATGTGATCGTGGAACCAGTGCCAGGCTTCTTCGTTGATGGGTTCACCCACGGAGCCAAGCTTGGTCAGCGATGAAAGGTCTTTGTTTTCAACGTACTGCAAACCAAAGCTCATCAGCGAACGAATGGCCGTAGGAGCCGTATACAGAATATTAACGGAATGTTTATCGACAATATCCCAAAGACGACCCGCGTCGGGGAAAGTGGGAACGCCCTCGAATAGCAGCGTAGTGGCTCCGCAGCAAAGCGGTCCGTATACGATATAACTGTGGCCAGTAATCCAGCCAATATCGGCGGTGCAGAAGTGAATTTCACCGGGCTGGTACTGGAAAACGTTGGCAAACGTATACGCAGCGTATACCATATAGCCACCCGTCGTATGTACCACGCCCTTTGGTTTGCCCGTCGATCCGGAGGTGTAGAGAATAAAGAGCATATCCTCGGCATCCATCTCTTCAGCGGGGCATTCGTTGGTCACGTACTTCTCTTCCTGTTCCCACCAGCGGTCGCGGCCCTTGAGCATGTACACAGGGGTGCGGGTACGGGTCATAACGAGTACCGTTTCCACCGAAGGACAGGTCACCAGAGCGTCATCCACGGTAGCTTTCATCGGAATTTCTTTCGAACCCCGGTATGCTCCGTCGGAGGTTACCACTACTTTACACTCGGCATCGTTGATCCGATCGGCAATAGATTGCGAAGAAAAACCGCCAAAAACCACCGAGTGAACGGCACCGATGCGGGCACAGGCCAGCACGGCAATCGCCAGCTCGGGCACCATGGGCAGATAAATACACACGCGATCGCCTTTCTGCACGCCCTGTTTTTTCAGCACGTTGGCAAAGCGGCATACCCGTTGGTGTAACTGACGATACGTGATTTTTACGGAATCTTCGTGGGGATCGTTGGCTTCCCAAATAATGGCTACCTGATCGCCCCGCTCGGCCAGGTGACGGTCGAGAGCGTTTTCGGTAATGTTGAGTTTACCACCCGCAAACCACTTAATGTCCGGGTCTGAAAAATTCCACTGAAGCGTTTTAATCCAGGGCTTCCGCCAGTAAAAGTTAGACGCAATCTCGGCCCAGAAGCCTTCCGGGTCGTTTACTGACTTACTATATAGTTCTTTGTACTCGTCGAAACTCCGCAACTGGAAGGGGATAGCACTCATGGCTCGTAATCATTTTAGAGGGACTAAAAATAATACCTGAACTGTGCGGCTAAAGTACAAGCAATCGCGGAAGGGATCAAACAAAAGCGGTTTTTCTCGCTAATATACTATAGATAAAAAGGTATTTTACTGATACTCGATTGGGGAAAAGGAAGATGAAAGGCTATAGGTTTAGGCCGTAAGTTCCTGAACTTTGGCCATTAAGTTACGGGTTGAGAAGGGTTTGGTCAGGTACAGATCGGCTCCGTAGGAGAGGCCTTTTTCAATGTCACTCTCTTTACTTTTGGCACTGAGGAAGACAATTTTCGTCTGCCGAAGGAGGGCGGAATCTTTGACCTGCCGACAGACTTCATAGCCGTCCACGCTGGGCATCATAATATCGAGTAGTACCAGTTGCGGTTGCTCCTGGTGGATAATATCGAGGGCTTCGGCTCCGTCGCGGGCAATATATACCTGATAGCCTTCCTTTTTCATCAGGAATTCCAGGGACATGACAATGCCGGGTTCATCGTCGACAATTAAGATTTTCATCATACCACTGAGCGTTAATTCATCACGACGCAAGTCTGCGTTCATCCGGATGATTGATATACCACAACAGGAAAATTGGATTAATGTTCCGCCCGTACCTCCTTTAACAGTGGAATTTGCACTGTAAAACGGGCTCCGGAACCGGGCTGACTTTCCACCGAAATGCTTCCGTGGTGCAATTCTATGATTTTTTTGGTAATCGCCAGCCCTAGTCCGCTGCCTTTGGGTTTGCGGATGGTCTGGTTTTCGGCCTGGTAAAACTTGTCAAAAATGAGTTGCTGGTAATCGCTCGCAATACCGGGACCATTGTCCGCCACCGTTAGCACGTACTGATCGCCAGAGCGGCGGAGCAAAACCTGAATCAGCCCTTTACCACGTTCCGTATACTTAATAGCGTTCGAGAGCAGGTTAATCAGTACCTGCATCAGTTTGTCGCGGTCGGCTTGCAGGGGCGGTAGGGGTTCAGTCAAAGATACGTCGAGGTGAACGTCTTTTTCCAGGGCTAATTGATGGACGGCTTCGACGGCTTCACGAATGACTTCGACTAGTTGAACGGATTCGGTACGCAGAAAATGTTTCCCCGATTCGTATTTCTCCAGATCCAGTACCTGACTGATGAGCCGCGTCAGACGGTCGGATTCGCGAATGATGGTCGAAAGAAACTGATCCCGTTGCTCCATATCCAGCTCCGGATTATCCTGCAAGATTTCACTCAGAGCTTTGATGGACGTAATGGGTGTACGCAACTCGTGGGTTACCGTCGTCAGAAAGTCGTCCTTGAGCCGATCCGTCCGAATCATCTGTTCGTTGGCTTGGCGAAGCTGGGTAGTTGCCCGTTCGAGTTCGGCCTGGTGCTGGCGTAACTGTCGGTTGGTCAAAATCAATTCCTGCGATTCCTTCAGGATTTCCACGACTTCATCTACGGAAATTTTTTCTTCCAATGTCACCGAGGCCACCATCAAGCGGGCCGAAGCTGAGCCAATGACCCCGGCCAGTAGGTTTTCGGCGTAGTTCACTAACTGGGGCGAAGCCCGTTGCCAGTTCAGGTTGATCTCGTTTTCATTGGCAAAGCGTTCGAGCAATTGCGTCGTTCGTTCCTTCCCAAAAAACTGACTCAGTAAGCTTTGTAAATCCGGAATGTAGGCCGTACCCCGCCAGATTGTGGAGCTTTCGATGACTTCCGAGTACTTGAAAATATCCACGAACAGGATCGCCTGATTGTGCTCCATGGACGTCTGTGGCAGGCGAATCGAGAGCAGTACGTACGAAAGCACGTTGATCGATAAGCTCCAGAACAAAGCATGGGAAATGCGGTCGAAGCCTTCCAGTCCAAACAAAGCGGAGGGTTTCAGCAATTCAAGGCCCCAGGGGCCCACCGTATTCAGACTCAGCGGAAAGAAACCAGCCTCGGCTAACATAGGAATCACCAGGGTATAAAACCATACGGAGAAACCCAGAATCAGTCCGACGGTCGCTCCGTAACGGTTGCCCTGTTTCCAGAAAATACCCCCCAGTACCGCCGGAGCCAGCTGAGCCACCGCCGTAAACGATACCTGCCCGATGGATACCAGTGGGTATCGCCCGGCGAGTTTGGAGTAATACAGATACGCCGCGACGAGCAAAAGCAGGATACTAATCCGCCGGGCACCGATTAGAAAACGACCCAGGTTTGGCCCGATCTTGCGGCGAAGCGTCGGTTGCGTCAGGACGTAAGGCATCAGGACGCTGTTACTGAGCATGGTACTCAGAGCGATGGTTTCTACGATCACCATGCCCGTAGCCGCCGAAAAGCCGCCCAGGTAAGTAATCAGAGCCAGCCATTCCTTGTCGAAATACAGCGGAATGGCCAGTACGTAATTGTCGGCATTGACCGTCTGGTTTTGAAAGAGTAAGGCCCCGCCAAACGCAATGGGCAGTACAAACAGGTTTATGACCATCATGTACAGCGGGAAGGTCCAGATGGCTCGGTTGAGGTGACGTTCATCCGTATTCTCCACAACTGACACCTGAAACTGACGGGGTAACAACAGAATATTCAGCGTGGACAAGAGGACGTGCCAGAACCAGGTGCCATAGCCGCCGTTGGGGTCGATGGTAAAAAGTTTGCGTAAGGCAGGCTTATGCGAAGCCTGCGTGAAAATGTCACCAAACCCATTGAAAACGCCGAACGTAACGTAAATGCCTACGAACAGGAAAGCCACCATTTTCACCAGCGACTCGGCGGCAATGGCCGTGACCATGCCTTCGTGCTGTTCGGTTGCCTCAATTTTTCGGGTACCAAACAGCATCACGAAAATGCCCAGACCAATGGCGAGGTACAGCGTTAGGTCGCTGGTGAGTTCTTCGGTACGGGGGAGTTCTGCCAGTACGGCAAAGCTGGTAGAAATGGCTTTTAGCTGGAGCGAAATGTAGGGAACGATGCCAATCAGGCAGAAAAAGGCCACCAATGCCCCCAAGTTTGCCGATTTTCCGTACCGCGAAGCCACGAAATCCGAAAGCGTCGCGATGCGTTGTACCTTACAGATCCGAATGATTTTCCGTAGAATGATCCACCAGAGCGGAGCCGTCAGCGTCGGTCCCAGGTACGTCGATAAAAACTCAACGCCATTGGTAAAGGCCCTTCCCACCGACCCGTAATAGGCCCAGGCCGAGCAGTAGACGCCCAGCGAAAGCGAATACACCCAGGGGTTAGACACCCAGCGGCGGGTGCGGTGGCTACGTTCGGCCCAGTACGCAATGCCAAAAAGTAGTCCCAGGTACATCACCGAGACCGTCACTACCCAGCCACTATTCATGATTTTGTCGGGTCCAGTACCAGTACATCAGGCCTACCAGTCCCAGCCAGCAGGTAAACACATACCAGTAGAGCAGGGGGATACCCATCCAGAGAATGGGTTTATTGAATAAGGAAAGCAGCGGAAAATTAAGAATGAGAGCAAACAGGATACTGACGATGACCAGATATTGCCCCCGAAGCCGTTCGTTCATGGGGTTCCGTTCTTTTGCTCAAAAATAGTACGAGAACGCCAGAGACGGTACAAAAGTGGGATTTTTGAATGAGGACGTTTCGTACAAAAAAGCGGCGGACGCTATTCGCCCGCCGCTCATGTTCGGAGTTTTCATCGAGGTGTTCGATGCATGCGTTCAATTCGTCTGCTCGTCGTACTCGCCCTTGAGGGAATAATACCCAAACAGGATCAGGCCAGCGACAATGATGGGCGTAAGGACCAGCAATACGACCCATCCAAAAATTCGGTCATCGAGCTGCGGACTGGCAATCTTATGCAGGCTGTCTACAATACGGTCATAACCAATGTACAGCCCCAGAGCAATCCAGCAGAAACCGAGTACTTTTTTCAGACTATTCATACTTTTTTTGACGGTTTTAGAGAATTATTGTTGGATACGACTTCTTGAAGATAGATAAATAAATCCAATAATAAAACAAATGGCGGCGACTATTATTGGGTACCAGAGGCCGGCCAGGTAGGCTTGTGGTTCCTGATTGACCGTAGCTTTTTCGACCAGTGCCACGGCCAGAAAAGGAGTGAGTCCCCCAAAGATGCCATTACCAATGTGGTACGGTAAGGACATCGACGTATAGCGAATACGGGTAGGGAACATTTCCACCAGAAAAGCGGCAATGGGTCCGTATACCATGGTCACATAGAGTACCTGAATCCAGATCAGGAGTACCATCGTCCAGTACCCCGCATTTCCCAGGGTTAGCACGTATTTAACCTCAGTTCCTTGTGAATTGTTTAGCGACGTTCTCTGTACCTGCGATCCATCGGTGTAAGAAATCACCTGAGAGGTCGTCTGGTTCTGGATGGAGGTCTGCGTGGAAACTTCGGTTTTGGCGGCTATATCCGTCAAAGCGTACATCTGCTGGTACAGCGGACGGTAGGTGAGAACGGCCAGGGCCATACCGCCGAGAATGATGACCTTTCGACCCCAGCGATCCGAGAGCCAGCCAAAAAGCACAAAGCCGCCCGTAGCCAAGGCCAGAGCAATCGCTACGATTTCGCTGGATTGCTCAAAATCAACGTGACCCACTTTCTGAATGAACGACAAAGCGTAGAACTGTCCCGTATACCAGACCACGCCCTGACCCGCCGTTGCTCCGAGTAGAGCCAGCAGTACCATCTTCAGATTTTCGCGTTTGCCAAAGGATTCCGCCAGGGGGTTTTTGGAGACTTTGCCCTCCGATTTAAGTTTGGCAAAAACGGGTGACTCGTTCATTTTCAGTCGAATAAATACCGATGTTCCTACAAGTACAATCGAAACGAGAAAAGGAATTCGCCAGCCCCAACTTTCAAAATCCTCGACGCCCAATATTTTTCGGGTAGCCACAATGACCGCCAGCGATACGAAAAGGCCCAGCGTGGCCGTCGTCTGAATCCAGCTGGTGAAGTAACCCCGGCGGCCTGGCGGAGCGTATTCGGCCACGTAGGTAGCCGCTCCGCCATATTCCCCGCCCAGGGCCAGGCCCTGAATCAGCCGTAAGAGTAGTACCAGCAGCGGCGAAAGCATACCCCAGCTTTCGTAACCCGGAATCAGTCCGATCAGAAACGTAGAACCACCCATGAGCAGGAGGGTCACCATGAAGGTATACTTCCGGCCCACGATGTCGCCCAGACGTCCGAAGACCAAAGCCCCGAACGGACGTACGATGAAGCCCGCCGCGAATACCGCCAGAGCCGAGAGCAGAGCCGCCGTAGGATTGTCTTTGGGAAAAAATTGGGTCGAGATAATAGCCGACAGGCTGCCGAAAATGTAGAAATCGTACCATTCGATCAGCGTACCAACCGAAGAGGCCGCAATGACGCTTCGCAACGTACGCGGACTGGTGACCGAAGCGGGAGCAAGGGTCTCAGGCATAAGCAATACAATAGGTTTAGAGGAGAGGTACTGAAAATAAAAGATTTTGACCCGGGTTGGAATCATACCTCCCTTTCAGTGTTGTTTACATAAATGGGATTATGACGGGTTTATTTTGTATAGTTCGGGCAAATCGACGGAAATCGCTAGGAGGAAAGAGGAAAAAAATAGTTTTTGCTAAAGCAGCATAGGTAAGAGAAGGAAGCAGGAAAAGAATTAATCTTTAAAGCGTTCCCAGCGAATGACCATGAATTTATCGCCGAGTTCGGTGACGATAACGCCGGAACTCCGCAAGTTATCGCGATTGGCAAAATACTCAGCTATTTCCTTATGGTTCAGAATCTTATAGGTGGGGCGGTACTCTGAATTCTTGGGAATTTTGATCTGGTATTTCTTCACCCAGTTCATAACCGATACGTGACTCACCCCCAGCAATCGTTCGATTTCGCGGTAACTCACGCCCTCGATGTACAACTGTAACGCCTTGATTACGTAGTAGGTACTGATGCCCTTTCCCAGTTTATCGACCGTAAAATGGTACTGACAGGCTTTGCAATGGTACCGTTGGCGATCTTTGATTATACCCGATTTGGTAACATTCGACGAATCACAGCGAGGACAATTGGGAGCAGTCATAAGTAGCATATATTCAGTTTAGCAAACATATAGCTAATTAGCAAAGAAAGAAACCGGGCCGAGCTTTTTTTTGACAGAAGCGGAAAGAAAAGCGGTGAGTACTCGTCAGTCACGGACGCATTCCGTAGCGAAGCAAGCTAGGCATATAGCGTACGAAAGGAAAGCGTAGGAATCGCGTAAGCAGAAGGGTTGAGTTGGGAAGTTTCGCCCGTACCCAAGTAATCAACCCTTGATCTACTTCGCCGTTTATTACGAACGTAACTAGCTAAAAAAGCCTCCCTGCGGGCAGAGAGGCTTTTTCTTATTGGTTGATGTACTGAAGCGTACATTTCTGAGGCTCGACCGATACCACTGTAAACTCGCCGTCGGTAAGGGCATCTTCCAGGGAAGTACCACCCGTAACCACGTATTTCTCGTGGCGTTTGATAAACTCCTGTAGTTTTACGGACGACACATAGTCCTTTAGCCGCACGGATCGTGTTGAATTCACGAGTGAAGCATCGGGTACGGCTAAGTCAGCCGGGATACTGAGTGTATTATTCGTCGGCTTGTCCATGCTACCATAGGTAAAGAACACGCTCGGAAACTGTAATTCCAGGGTCGGAGTAGACATAAGGATTTGTTTTTAAGGGTTGGTGGGATGGATGGGGTAAAAAGTGTGCCAATTACAGAAGTTGTTCGCACCAATTAAGGCCGACTACACCAAGAACAAGGGAAGCGAGAAGGTGGCCAGCATCGAGCAGGAGAACGCCACGCACCTGAGCGATACCGTGGACTACTACGTCATATGGAAGTACAGGGGCGGCACTGGCTACAGTGAGAGCGGGTTCGACATAGATTTCCTTTAATGGGCTCCAGACTTAGCCGACTGAACCGACCGGGCCGACTGAGCCGCGACGTAGAACCGACCACGTGGCGGCTTGGTCGGCCCGCCAACTTTTCAAGGGGTACCCACCCCGCCGACCGACCGACCCAGCCCGAAATCTCAATTCAGCAATTCGAGAAAATCAAAAATGGAAATTTCCAAAATGTTATAGGGCGGGCGGAAAAAAGGGGTGTTCTATCTTTTTTTATTTTATTATATATTTAATCTTCTGAAAACCAGTATGTTGAGTTTGTTTTTGTGTAAAAAAAGGTGCAACTTTTATAACCTGTTCATATCTAATGGTTTAACTATTAACATATGATTAAATATTAGAATGCCTAAAGTGATTTTAATCCAACATTTTTATAATTTAGTGGTAACCACACATCTATACTTACAAATGAGAAATATTTTATTCGTCTTCTTTCTATTACAACATGTTCTGGTTTTTTCTCAGGTACATGTTAAAGGATACCTTCGAAAAGATGGTACCTATGTACAACCTCATCAGAGATCAGTACCAGATGGAAATCCATATAACAATTATAGTTATCCAGGTAATGTAAATCCACATACTGGTAAAATAGCTACTGGTGATCCCGATAAATATTTAGAGAAATACAATAATGGTAGAAATATTTATAATGAATTTAATGAAAAAATATACCGTGATATAACTTCAAATAATCTTGACAATAATTTAGATGGTAATAAGAAAAATATAGATCAAGAATTGAAATTAAATCAATGGTTAGATTCTATAGATATTAATATTAAAAATAATTATAAACCAAAATCAGGTAAGCATTATAGTGAATTTGACATAATGACTTTAAGTAAAAAATATGATAAAAAAATATCTTACTATAACAGATTTAGCTTTAATTATTTGTACAATATTGAAAATATCTTATTTAAACTTGGAATATTGGACAAGGATGAGGTAGATGGAGAGATAAATTTCGTAACTATTGAATCAATTATTGAGTTTCAAGATATGTTTAATGTTAATCCTGATGGTTTGGTTGGCAAAGAGACATTTTACTATCTTTATAGTTTTATAAGAAGTGGTTGGTTTAAATGGATTTAATAGCATGGAAAACATTATTGATAACGAAGAAAAGAATAAAGACGAATCGTATAAAATTAAATCTGATTTAGAAATAGATAAAATCAAAAAAGAGATTCATAAAATTGAATTGGAAAATGAAAAGATATTAGAAGAAAAAAATAAATTAGTACAAGAAGCAAATAAAGTAAAAGAGGAGTCTTTAAAAATTAGACGAGAAAGAGAAGATTTAGAAAAAGCGTGGTATAAGAAAATTACAGCCGAAACTTTGGGAAAAATATTGTTGGGGGCAAGTGTTATGGCATTTAGCTATACGCTTTTCGTTCAACCATACTTCAAATGGAGAGAAGATAAACTTAGTTATTTAGCAGATTCTTTGAAGAACGAGCTATCTAATAAACGTGGAGAGTTAGGTTTACTGAATCAAAAAATTGACATTCAAAACGAAAAACTAACGTACAATAAATTAGAATCAGAAAAAATATTAAGACAAAATAAAATTCTTAATAAGGATAATGCTAAAATAAAGTTTAATAACAACAAGCTTAAAGTTAAGGCTGATACACTAACATTAAAAGAGAAAAGATTTGATGTAAGAGAGTTAGTAGTATACTACATTGCAAATGATTTAGAAAGTAAGTTTGATTTAAAAGCGTTAGAATATTTTGATGATAGAATTCTGATATATGATGACGAAATTGCAGAGGTAAAAGATTACAAAGGATATAAGGATTTTATAAGAATGTTTTCGGATGATTTTTATGAATTGATCTACAGGCATTTATATATTGGAATGAGCCAACTGGAGGCTATAATAGAAAATAAGCAGTATAATTTTAGTGAAAAGGATTTTGCTGAGATAAAAAGTAGTTATACCCAATATCATCTTGAGGGAATAGAAAGATATATGAACTCTCAATTAAGGGTATCAAAAAAAGTTAGGGATAGAAATATTTGGAATATTTTGAAGAAAAATTTATTAGCTAGTATAAAGGTTAGGCTCCATAGCTATAAAAATGAATTTAATGGGCATATACGGAGTAGTGATTTAAAGGAATTAAAAAGAATTGAATCAGGAATTAGGAAGTTGCTTCCAAGTGAAAAGAATAATTAATCATAAAAGAAAGGTTGGCAATTTGCCAACCTTTCCGCTTTTTAAGTAGTTACCATCATGAGTATTAATAGCAACCGTTCACCTTCAGCCGGAAGGCGGCCAACAAATCTACTTGTTTTGGTCGCCTTTTATGGCCTTCCGGGTCTTGATTTTAAAGGGTTACTATTCTTTAATGTCCTTGTACGTTTTTAGTTGTACATACTCTAGTTCTGGAATAAACAGCCAGCCCATTCATTCTCTCAATTCATATTTTATTTGAAGGACAAATTTGATGTTCTGTAACGTAAAGACATAAAAAAAACTAGCTTTTTCAAGCTAGTTTGATTACTTGCAGAGGGTGAGGGATTCGAACCCCCGGACCTGTTACAGTCAACAGTTTTCAAGACTGCCGCGATCGACCACTCCGCCAACCCTCTGTTTGTGAGCACAAAAGTAGGGGTTTTTAGGGCCTGTGTCAAGAGGAGTCGTGAAAAAAAATGCTTTTGGGTTGGGCTTTTCATGGGTTTTAACGCGTAGATGCTTCATTTTCAAAGCTTCGGCTCCAGGATTTTTTTTGATAATTTTTGCCTTTGCCAGGCGATACTCGTTGCTGAACACTAAAAAAGGAAGCGAGTATTCTCGCTTCCTTTTCAGAATGGGTTGTACGTCGTACGCTAGTTCGTCATCGCCAGGAGCAAATCGGCCTGGGTAATGATGTGGATGCCGTTGCTCTCGTCGCGAACGAGCAGGGCTTTGTTATCCTTGTCGATGAGCGAGGCCAGTACATCGATGGTGTCGTGCAGACCCACGAAGCGGAAAGGCTTCTCCATGATTTCCTGCACGGGGACTTCCTTGATGTCGGGCGATTGAATCAGCAGGGAAAGAATCGTCGACTCGGAAATACTGCCCACAAAGCTACCGGACTCGTCTACCACCGGAATCTGACTGATACCGTCGCGATTGAGTAAGCGGATGGCTTCACTCACCCGGGCCTGCTGGGGCAAAGAAATCAGCGTGCGACTACGCGGACGAATACGAATCAGATCCTGAGCCGTAGCAAACGAACGACTTTCCAGAAAGCCGTGGTCTTTCATCCAGTTGTCGTTGTAAATTTTGTTCAGGTAACGCGTGCCGTGGTCGGGGAGTAGGATTACCATCACGTCGTCTTCCTTCAAATGCTCGCGGGCGTATTCCAGGGCTCCGTACACGGCGGTACCGCAGCTCCAGCCCACAAACAGACCTTCTTCCCGCGAGAGCCGACGGGCCATAATGGCCGCATCTTTATCCGTCACTTTCAGAATGTGGTCGATCAGCGAGAAATCGACGTTCTTGGGCAGTATGTCTTCGCCAATACCCTCGGTCAGGTATGGGTAAATTTCGTTCGGGTCGAACTCGCCCGTTTCCTTATACTTCTTGAATACCGAGCCGTAGGTATCCAGGCCTACGGTTACTACGTCCGGGTTTTTCTCTTTCAGAAATTTGGCCGTACCACAAATCGTACCGCCCGTACCTACACCTGCGGCAAAGTGCGTGATTTCGCCGCCCGTCTGCGTCCAGATTTCCGGTCCGGTAGTATCGTAGTGAGCCGCCGTGTTGGAGAGGTTGTCGTACTGATTGGGGTAGAAGGAGTTCGGAATTTCCTGGTTCAGGCGTTTGGCTACCGAATAATAACTCCGGGGGTCGTCCGGCTCCACGTTCGTCGGGCATACTACGACTTCCGCTCCCACAGCCCGCAGAATGTTTATTTTCTCCTGCGACTGCTTGTCGGCCATCGTAAAGATGCACTTGTAACCCTTCGCTACGGCGGCCAGAGCCAGTCCCATGCCGGTATTGCCCGAAGTGCCTTCGATGATGGTACCGCCGGGTTTGAGAATGCCCGCCGCTTCCGCGTCTTCGATCATCCGCAGGGCAATGCGGTCTTTGACGGAGTTGCCGGGATTGAAGTACTCCACTTTTACCAGAATAGTACCGGGAATACCCTTGGTGACTTTATTGAGACGAACCAGCGGCGTATTACCGATGGTTTCTATGACGTGATTGTAGTAATGCATAGGAACGTACAGATTTGAGGATTCGCCGGATACGAACCGGAATGACGCGGGTAAACGAATGAAATTTAGGTATTGAAGAAACCTATTCCGGTTAACCACTGTTCCGATTTCAGGAGTAAATTTGTCCGAAGAAACCAACAATCGAAGAGAATCTCTTCTTTTTATTGATAAAACTATGGTAACCGTATCTCAAGAAGCTGCTGAAAAAATTGTAGAACTGCGTCGGCAGGATGGCCTGACCGAAAACTTCAGCGTACGCGTAGCTGTAAAAGGCGGCGGCTGTTCAGGCCTGATGTATGATCTGAACTTTGCCTCAGAACCCCAGGCGGGAGATATGATTTTTGAAGATAAAGGGGTAACCGTGATGATCGACAAGAAATCGATCCTGTATCTGGCCGGTACCGAGTTACAATACTCCGGCGGACTGAACGGCAAAGGCTTTGTCTTCCACAACCCCAATGCTTCACGTACCTGCGGCTGCGGCGAAAGCTTTGCGGTTTAAGCAGTTTACTGTTTTCAGTTTGCAATTTTCAGTTAAAGGTTCTCATATACCTTTAACAAAGCAACCCGAATGTTCAACACGTTCGGGTTGCTTGCGTATTAGGGCTTCTGTTCTGCGTATCTTAACTGAAAACGGTAAACCGCAAACTGAAAACGAAGAATTAAAGCAATTCTTCCTTCGGTGACCAGAACAGGTTTTTAAAATCCTGGATCTGGTCATTTTTTATTCGGACGCCTTCGGCTTCGAGGAGTTCCTGCATCCGATTACCACCGAAATGATGCTTTCCGGTCAGTACGCCATTGCGATTAACCACACGGTGGGCGGGTACGTCGGGAATGGTATGACAGGCATTCATGGCCCAGCCCACCAATCGGGCACCGCCCTTCGAACCCAGGTACTCGGCAATGGCTCCGTAACTGGTCACGCGTCCCGGTGGAATGAGCTTGACTACTTCATAAATATCCTGGAAAGCATCGGAAGCCATAGCGAGTACCTAATTGGTTTGGTTGGCTTCCAGTTTATCCTGAATTTCCCGGCACAGTTCTTCGTACCACGCTTCGCCATAGGCCCGGATAAGGGGATCTTTCAGGAATTTGTACACGGGTACTTTCAGGGCAGCTCCGTGTTCGCAGGCGGGAGAACAAATGTGCCAGCGGTCGTAATTCAAGGCATCATATTGATCGTACTTCGTAACGCGAATGGGGTAGAGGTGGCAGGAAAGGGGTTTCTTCCAGGTAATCTTACCATCCAGATACGCCTGTTCGATCCCGCATTTCAAAATTCCTTTCTGATCGTAAATGGCATAGGCACATTCACGGCCTTCGATCACGGGTGTTGAATAATCACCTTCCCAGTCTTCCACGTATAAGCCCTGCTCTTCCACGGCTTTAATGCCATCTTCCGAGAGATAAGGCTTCACCTGTTCGTATACTTCCTCCAGTTTGGTTAGCTCGTCAGTAGCCAGGGGAGCACCGAGGTCGCCTTCCACACAACAGGCTCCTTTGCATTTAAGCAGGTCGCAGACGAAATATTGATCTGCGATGTCATCCGAAATGACGGTATTATCAATGAGTATCATGCTCGTTTTTGTGGGAGTTCGTCCACTAAAAAAGAATAGCGGGAAAAAATTCCCGCTATCAAAATTAACAGTGTCACTGGGTGGTCCGTTCCTTCGAACCGTCAAATATTATTTGTTCCTGATTTTCAGACGTTGCCCCGACTGAATCGTTCCCTCGGCTGACAGGTTGTTCCACTGACGAAGATCACTCGCGGATACCTTATATTTCCGGGCAATACCAAACAGCGTTTCGCCCGGTTCTACAGTATGATACGTCCAGCTATTGTCGGAACTATTGGCTGGTAAACTGCTGCTTCGGTTGGGACGAGGTACGCCGGAACGTACGGCAAAACGATCGCCGACATTTACCCGGGGCATTTCCGTCAGGCCATTAATGTCACGAAGTTCTTCCGGCGTCAGGTTGTACTTCCGGGCAATGGCGAAGAACGTTTCACCCGGTTCTACCGTGTGGTACGAAGTTGCCGCTGCCGCAGGTCGGGTTACTGTTGCCGCTACGGCCGCAGGCTTATCTGCGGGGCGAGTTGTGGCAGCAGGCGTACCTTTCACCAGAATCCGGTCACCCGTTTTCAGTACAGGATACGAAGTCATTCCGTTCAGATCCCGTAGGTCGCTGGGTTTGAGGTCATACTTCCGGGCAATACCGTAAAAAGTCTCCCCAGGTTCTACAACGTGATAGTTTCCTTTGCTTTCCGTACGCGTAACGGGCTGACGCGAAGGAGTAGTGGGAGCCGGAGCATCCGTTTCACCGGGCGTAACGGGATACGTGTTCCGCGAAGGAGCCGGACGTGGCGTAGTAGCTACCTGAGGTTCACGCGTGGCCGGACGTGTGGCCGGTGTTGTCGTGACGGGAGGCCGATTCACTGGTGCCGAGGGGTTCGCGGAAGGGTTACCGGATACCACCTGACCGTTTTCATCGACCAGTACCACCCGACCCGAGTTTCGCTGGGGCGGCGTAGTGGTGGTTGGTACGCTAACGGTTACTTCGGGCGGTCGGGTGGTCGTTGTATCGGGTTTTGCAGCTACTTCGATGGCTGGTTGTTCTGCTTCTTTGGGTTGTTCCGGATCGGGCAGCGGTACTACCTCGATGGCTGTTTTGCAGGGACGGGTTTTCTGTAACCACAAAACACGGCCCGGCTGAACGGCTTCGGACTCCGATTTGATCCGGTTTTTTCTCAGTAAAAACGACAGACGAATGCCATACATCTGCGAAACGTCCCAGAGTGTTTGTCCGTGTTGTAGCGTATGATAGGCAACCGCGGCTTTCTTGTTTTTTTTCTGGATGTAATACACCTTGCCCGCCTGAATCGCATCGCTTTCCTCCATGTCGTTTCGGGTCAGGAAGCGACTGGGACGAATATCAGCCCGTTCCGCAATCTTCTGGTACGTATCACCTTCCTGAGCCAGAATACCATCTTTCCCGTTGATTTCGTAGAAAATGGGGCCGTTGGACTGGCGACGGCTCGTCGGCGTAATGCGGCGTAATACCGGGAATTCCGGTTCTTTAATTTTCGTCCGGCGAACGGCGGTCGTAGTCGGACGGCTGGCTGTATTGCTCTGTTGAGCGACCGTAGCGGGGCCCGCTTGTGCCGAAGCCACTCCGGGCTGTGAAGGATTATTCACCACGACGAGCATGACGTAGTCGCGGTCCTGCGGGATTTTAGAGCCACCCACCCAACGGTTATAGCGACGGAGTTCTACCTCATCTACCCCCAGTTGGTCGGCGATTTGCGTAAAGCTTTTACCACCGCTGGCTTTGTATTCGTAAAAAGGCGTTTGGGCCGAACGGTACCCGCGTAATTCGTTTTCGTAAACCAGCTTATGAGCCAGGCAACGGAGAATGTACCGGTCCGTTTTTTCGTCGAGCGTAATTTCCCGGGCTCCATTCCAAGAAGCAGGTACCAGGGTACGAATGCCACCCAGGCCCAGATAATAGGAGTAGAGCGTCGAAATCCAGTTGTTAAGCGTTGCGTTGTTTTTTTGAGATAACGGGCAGCGGCTCGGGTAGCAGCGTGAATATTTTTACGCTCGTCAATTTCGTCATCCACTCGTAAGCCGTAGTCCGTAGCCGTTTCTTTCTTAAACTGCCAGAAACCAACCGCATTGGATGTAGACACCGCATCGGCAGCCAGGCCACTTTCCTGCAACACCAGATATTTGAAATCGTTGGGTACGTTTTCTTCCGAAAGAATATTCTCAATAATCGGGAAATAGAGCACTGCCCGATCCAGACGGGTATTGATGGTGGTACGGTTGGCCAGCAGGGCGTAGACATCGGTCTGTACGATGTCGCGGGCACCGGGTTCTAAATTTACGTTTAGGTTGCTGAACGTCACTCGGGAAGGCACCTGAAAGAGTTGAGCAGAAGCAGAAACGTTCACGGCTAAACTAAATGCAACAGTAATGATACCTTTAATCATGGTTGATATGGTTAAGCGATGACTTACGATGGATGGAAGATTCGGAGGGAAATTTAATGGGGTAAAAATGGAAAATTATTTTTTGCGAACGACCATCAATCCATCCCGAATCGGTAATAAAACGTTTTCGACGCGGTCGTCTTGCTGTACCCTGGCATTAAAGTCGAGCAGACATTGGGTGTCTTTGTCTACTTTAGCTCCCGCCTGAGCCACTTTCCCGCTCCAGAGTACATTATCAGCGATGATCCAGCCGCCGGAACGAACCCGGTCGATGGTCAAATCGTAATACGTTGCATAGCTGGGTTTGTCGGCATCAATGAATACGAGATCAAAGGTTTCGTCGAGCGTAGGAATGACTTCACGGGCGTTGCCAATCCGGTAGTCAATCTGATCCTTGTAATCCGATTCGTTCAGGAATTCCCGAACGAAGGGTTCCAGTTCGGCTTTGATGTCAATGGTGATCACTTTTCCGCCTTCGGCAAGTCCTTCGGCAAAACACAGAGCTGAATAGCCGGTGTACGTTCCAATTTCCAGTACCACACGCGGCCGGATCATCCAGGAAATCATGGAAAGCATACGGCCCTGAAAATGACCCGATAGCATCCGGGGATGCAGGATTTTGACGTGCGTCTGACGATTCAGCCGTTTCAGTAATGAGGGCTCCGGACTGGTATGAGCTTCCGCATAAGCCTCTATTTCTGGAACTATAAAATGCATAAACTAAGTATCAATCGAATAGGTAAACCTTTTCACAAGTTAACGATAGTTGCTGAAATCCGCCTGAGCTTTCTCAACTTTCGTAAATCAATTCTCAGGCAGGAAGCTCAGGTAGCTGAACTGGTCGATCGTAAACATCTCGTTCGCCAGATCCCAGAGTTGCTGGGAAGTAATGGCTTTTATGTGCCCAAAGAGGTGCTCGAGCGACTCAATTCGATTCATGTCGAGCAGACTTTTAGCCATCATCAGCATGTAGCTCATGTTACCTTCTTCGGACATGGCCAGCTGGCCCATTAATTGCTGCTTCGTCACGTGTAGCTGATGACTGGTCAGCTGCTTTTCCCGTAAGATTTTGAGTTCCTTATGAATGAGGGAAAAGGTTTTGTTAAGCTGACGTGGCTCCGTGCCAAAATAAATACCGAAGTAACCGGTATCCGTAAACGGCGTATACTGGGCGTCGATACCATATACCAAACCGTATTTTTCCCGTACGGACAAATTGAGCCGGGAATTCATACCCGGACCACCGAGCAGGTTCACCAGTACAAAGAAGGGGAGCCGTTTTTCATCGTTGAGGGCGTACGATTGCCGACCTACCGCAATTTGGGCCTGAGTCATGTTACGACTCATTTCCTGCGTTTGAGGTCGGTAGAACGTAGGAGCCTGACGTACCCGGTTGGTTTTGCTGGCCGGAATATCCTTGAGTAAGCGTTCGGCCAGGTCTACTACCTTTTTGAAAGGCAGCTTGCTTACCGACGATACCACAATTTTCTCCGTATCCAGATTTTGGGCGATGAAGGTCTGAAAATCTTCTTTTTTATACCGTTTGAGACTTTCGGCATCGCCAAGAATGTTCGCTCCGAGCTGATGGCCTTCAAAAATGAGTCCGTCAAAATCATCCTGAATAGCATCCTCCGGCGAGTCGTAATACATGGAAATTTCTTCCAGAATTACGTTCCGTTCGCGTTCAATCTGTTTCTCCGGAAAGACGGAATGAAAGGTAATGTCCGCCAGCAAGTCCAGAGCCTTATCAAAATGCTCGGTCAGAACGGAGGCATGAAAACAGATTTTTTCCTTCGTTGTGTACGCATTCAGCTCACCCCCGACATTTTCCAGGCGGTTGATGATCTGTAGGTTACTGCGACGGTCGGTGCCCTTGAAGGCCATGTGCTCCCAGAAGTGAGCCAGTCCCTGCTGGTGTGGCTGTTCATCGCGTGAACCAATGTCGAGCATGATGCCCACGTGGGCAATCTGCGTATGCGTAAGTTGTTTGTGTACCACCCGTATGCCGTTAGGCATGGTATGTAATTGGTAGTCTTCCATCGATAATCAGTGCACGTTTCGCCGCGAAAGGAAAGCCTTTCTTTCATTCCAACATCTCTTCACTGTAAGCATACAAGCGTTCGAAAAGAAGAGTTTAGCGGAGTTTCGATACTCAAAAGTAACGGAGAATGCAGCAAAATGTTGATATAACTTTTTTAAAATCCGTTCGGACAACCGAAAATTTTCAGTGCATCCAGGTCCTGAACGGATTAAAATTTAGGTAAAATGTATTCCATTTACAAATATAATGCGGAAATCCTAAGCAGTTGAAAATCAAAAACTAATGATAGTCCGGCGGGAGATCGGAAACCGAAATTCCAAAGTACGCTTATGGGCTTTGCCGATTTCTTCGCGACCTTTGCCGGATGAAGATTCTGGTTATTCAAACGGCTTTTATTGGGGATGCAATTCTGGCGACTTCTTTACTCGAAAAGCTTCACCATCATTACCCGCAGGCCGAAATTGATTTTCTGGTACGGCGGGGCAATGAAAGCTTACTGAAAAACCACCCGTATCTGCACGAAACGCTGGTATGGGATAAAAAAGAAGGCAAATACGCAAGTCTCTGGAAACTGCTGCGAAGCATTCGTTCACGGCAGTATACCTACGTTATCAACGTGCAGCGATTTGCCACGACGGGATTTCTGACGGCTTTTTCCGGAGCCGAAACAACGGTAGGGTTTGACAAAAATCCCCTGAGTTTTCTTTTCACCCGCAAAATTAAACACCGGTTCGACGGTCCGCACGAAGTCGAACGAAACACGGATTTAATTGCCTGGTTTACCGATGAACGCGTATTCCGTCCCCGGCTCTATCCGCCAACGCTTTCCTTCCCAACCCAAACGCCTTACGTTTGTCTGGCTCCGTCGTCGGTATGGTTTACCAAACAGTATCCCGAAGAAAAATGGGTGGATCTGATTCAACAACTACCGGCTTCTCTGCACGTGTATTTGCTGGGCGGACCGGGGGATAAGGATTTGACCGAACGCATTCAGCAGGCTGCCGGCCGCAGTCAGGTACAGAATCTGGCCGGTACACTGAGTCTGCTGGAATCCGCTGCTTTAATGCAGGGAGCCGTGATGAACTACGTGAACGACTCCGGACCTATGCACCTGTGTTCGGCCGTGAATGCTCCCACAGCCGCCATCTTTTGTTCAACCGTGCCGATGTTCGGATTTGGACCCTTAGCTGAGCGTTCGCAGGTGATAGAGGTGCCTGAAGCCTTAGCTTGTCGGCCCTGTGGTATTCACGGATACAAGTCCTGTCCGCAAGGACACTTTAAATGTGCCCGGGATATTCGGACCGAACAATTGCTGGAAGTAATAAGGGCCTGAGTTTAAAGTGTGATGGTACCTTCGTTTCTTGGATTATAAAAGCCCTCTTTGTTTTTGAAATAAAACTGATGCAGCTCGTACGATCCTTTGGGGAAGCTATTCTGGCGGAGCTGAATATCAAGCGTATAGCCTTTGCGGGTAGGCTGACCGGTCGTCAGGAGTTTTTTAACGGAATTTCGTAAAAGCGTCGTATACAAAAGAAAGGTGTCCTGTTGCGAGACCATTGCAATGGCATATCCTTCTTTTCGATTATGAATGGCCGGTGCTTCACCGTTGTAGAGCCGCATATTGACGAAACCCGGCTTGTTGTGCATCACTTGCATGCGTACGTTTGAACAGGGGGAAAAAACCGCATCCGTTACTTGCTTATTTTGAAAGGCGGTGTGGAGATCTGTCGTAGGTAACTGTACAAGTTTATCCTGGTGTTCAGAAAAAAACGTATTGTAAAATCGCTCGTAAAAGAAGGTGGGCTGGTAACAAATCCATTGTCCGGTTTTCGTGAAATTCAGATAGCCAAGGTCTAAGATATTTCGCTGATTTAACAGGTTGGTGTAGGAGTTAAATAGCCAGCATCCCCAGAAGAAAACACTATACGCCATACCTACATAAAGCACCGCTTTCTGGTAACGAAATTCCCGGGACAGGTACGCTAGACAAAACAGACCATTGGCGATGGCGATAACCGAATAGGTGTAATAACGGCTTTTAAAGATGACAAATAATTCCTGCGAAGAAGCCCTGCCAAAAGCAACAAATGCGAAAGTAATGACGATAAAAGCGGAAACCGAAATAACCGCAATCAGTCCCCGGTTTTGCTTCCGATACGCCTGAATGAAGCCGAGCAGAAATAAAACCAGAAGTAGCAAACCCAGGTAAATAGAAAAGTAAGTGAAGGAAAGAGGCGGCTCACCATCCGAAAAATCCAGAGAGTCGTTTTTAAAGTACGAAGCTCCCGCCAGCCCAGCGATGAAATTGACGATTTTGGTGGATAACGCTTCGAATACGTGCGAAAGCTTACTCCCCGAGGGCGTTTCGTTCAGGGCAATGCTATACAGATAGGAGCCAATGCCAGCCGCCGAACTGAGTAGCCAGCCAAGTGAAAATTTAATTTCTCTTTGTAGAGCCAGAGCCAGAAAACCCGCGGGCCAAACGGCCATTCCATTACCGGAAGAGTAAGTGCAAAAAAAACCGCTTAACGTAGCCAGCAGAAAAAAAGTTAGGTTGTGCTTCGCTGGCTTACAAAGAAGATAAATAGTTAAAAAGCAGAGGAACGTGACAGAAAAATGCTGTAACGCGGCCATAGTCCAGAAGATAGCCTGATACGGAGCAAAGGACAGGAGAACCAGTGCGATGGCTACTAACCAGTACGACGATACCCGGATGAAGGGAAGCCAGTATTTGTAAAAAAAGAAAATGCTACACCAGACTACGCCCGCACCCAACGCAAATAAGGGTAAGGATATTTTCCCAATAAGTCCGTACAGGGACGTGATAAAAAGGCTAAAAAATAAGAGCTTATGTTCAACGAAACCGTTTGTGAAAATTAATTTCAATTTTTCACCGAATGAATCTGCCTGTTGTACTTCTAATAAGAATCGATAAATGCTGGGCAAATCATCACCAAAAGGATAGGGAGAAATATAATAATACTGCAAAAAGAGGTAGAGGAAAACCAGTACGCCACAAACAAGATAAACCAGCGTTTTCTGCGAGGAAGACGGCGTTGTTTTTAAATCCATAAGAATACTAAAGATTTCTTTGGAAAGATATCCTAAACGAAAGAGTTGGGTTAAAGGTATTAACTAGGAAAAGCGTAATGTGTTTCCTGCTGGCAAGATAAGACTTTTTTAAAATCTGATGGATAATACAATATAACGTAGGTAATTATCTCTAATGAGTTACAATAAAGAAACTAATCAAACACCTGTTTTTCAGTTAGATATTTCCAAAAGCGACGGGGTAAGTTTCGGACGTGAAGTTTCAAATTTCGACGGGCCGGAATATTGGTACTCCTGAAGTAATCTTTCCAGAGTAACTGATACATTTCTTCGTGATGATCTTCCGAAATGCGGGCTGGCGTTTCGAGGTTGGTTCCCTGCTGGAAATCCAGTGTGATCAGTTGAAGACTATGAAGATCGTAATACAACCCGTACCTGCGTACGTGATCGTAAATAACCCAGGCCTGATCCGCGTAACGATCACGAAAATGGCCAGCCAGTAAAGGCAAAACATTGTATTTGGGCTCGATCGGAGCGTAGTACATGCCATCCTGCGTTTGCTGAAAACGTATGAAAGCTTCCATATGATGTTTTTCCCGCTCGACTTTACGGGCCATCTGATGTACAAAAAGCACGTGCTCGTTGCCATAATTGCTTTCGGCCTGTACTATGCCACTAAATACGTAAACTGCAAACCCAAACAGATGCTCATAGCCCTCAGGGCGTTCGGATAAGAAGGTGCAGTAAAGGGCTCGCCAGGCTTCTTTAGACAATCGCTTCCGAAGTCCCGTAGCGACCCGCGTAGCCTTCTCTGAATCCGTGACTACGAAATACGTCTGGCTAAACGCTTGTGGGTGATACTGTTTGGTTGAGCTAACGGTAATGGAACCCGGCTTTCGATTATACCAGTCGAAGATCAGCGTCAGAAAACCTTCGAAAGTGTCGTCGAATACGTAGATTTCCATCTAGAAAAGAGTTAGCTGCTGGGGAGACTGCCGTTTATGCTGGCTTGAAGAGAGAATAAAATGCCTGATCTGGGTCGCCTGCCAGTCTTTGGAAGCAAACGGAGAATCCGCACACCGAACGAAGTACTTAGCCCGGTTATAAGCAATACCCAGGTTTTGTAACTGATACGTACGGAGTTTACCAAACTGTCGGGCCGCAATGATTTTTTTAGCTGAACCCACACCAATGCCCGGAACCCGCAGAATAAGCTGGTAATCAGCCGTGTTGATATCAACGGGAAACACGTGCAGATTGCGAAGAGCCCAGCTTAGTTTAGGATCAATCTCCGGATCCAGGTTGGGATGCGTATCGTCAAGAATTTCATCCACGCGAAAGCCATAAAACCGCATAAGCCAGTCGGTCTGATAGAGTCGATTCTCGCGTACCATGGGTGGGGGCGTTCCAATACTCGGTAACAACGAATCCTGCCGAATGGGGACATAACCGGAGTAATACACTCGTTTCAGATTATAGGCTTTGTAGAACTGATCGGCCGTAGCCATAATTTCCAGGTCCGACTCGGGCGTAGCTCCAACGACCATCTGCGTACTCTGACCCGCGGGTACAAACTTGGGCGTCGAAAGAATAAGTTTCCGGTCGCTGTTATATGCCTGAATGTGCTGGTTGACGAAATGCAGGGGTTTTTTAACGTCTTCGTGGCTTTTCTCGGGGGCTACCGTTTTCAAACCCGCCTCCGTGGGCATCTCCAGATTGATACTCATCCGGTCAGCGTACAGACCGGCTTCCTGAATCAGTTCTTCACTGGCTCCGGGAATCGTTTTCAGGTGAATGTACCCATTGAAACGTTCCTCCAGCCGTAGTTTTTTTACAATTCGAAGCAGACGTTCCATCGTATAATCGGCATTCTTGAAAATACCAGAACTCAGGAACAGGCCTTCAATGTAATTTCTACGGTAAAAATTAATGGTGAGTTCTACGACTTCCTCTACCGTAAAGGCTGCCCGCTGAATGTCATTGCTTTTCCGGGAAACGCAGAAGGCACAATCGTAAATACAGTGATTGGTCAGTAGAATTTTGAGCAGCGAAACGCAGCGGCCATCTTCCGTAAAGCTGTGGCAAATGCCATTGGCCTTACTGTCGCCTAATCCTTTGTTGGTATTTTTCCGATTACCACCGCTGGACGCACAGGATACGTCATACTTGGCAGCATCGGCTAAAATTTGCAACTTTTCGCTCGCTCGATTAAAATTCATGGCTCTGATATTTGTGTGAATATATTAACTTTTGGTTATATAAAATAATCAAACCAGAGGAATTATCGAATAAATTGTGTGTATATTTTGTCTATTTTGGGTCGTTTTGAGTTAAATCAGAGTAGCAGTCGAAATACTGGCTTAGTAGTATGAAGGAGCCTTGAATTCTTTTCACTTTGTAGTCAGCCTCATTTTCCACTGGAAGTAGATAGAATAGGGATTGTTCTGCTAGAAGACTGCATAAAAAAAGACCCGGTTGTAGGCCGGGTCTTTTGCGTTTAAGAACAAAAATCTTATTCTTTTTTGTACTGCTCAATGATCTTATACAGTGCTTTCTGGGTTTCCAGATTCGTGAAGTACTCAAACAACATAATGTGCATGTCATAATTGAGTGTCAGAGCCGTTTCCAGATACAAGAAGGCTTCCCGGAACTTACCGGCGTGAATCAGGTAAACTGTAAGCTGGTAGTATAATTCTGCTTCATCGGGGCATTCATCCAGAGCCTGCATGATGATGTCAGTCGCTCGTTCAAAATCGCCCTGTTCATAATACAGAATCGACCATTTTACCCATATTTCTACGTCTTCGGGGGCTACTTCTACGCCAGCCCGGTATGCTTCTTCGGAAGAAATGGCATTGCCAATCCGCTGTTCGGTTTCGGCAACGGCCAGCCAGTAGTCCGCATTCTTTTTGTTAAGGTTTAAAGCTTTCCGCAAAAAATGCAGGGCCTGAAACCACTTGTTCATTTCGTACAAACATACACCGACCCCGTACCAGCCTTCGTCCCAAAGCGGGTCGAGCTGAATGGATTCTTTGTAATGTTTGATGGCCTCTTCGTAGTTCAGCTGTTTTTCCAGACTGGCCGCCAGGCAGCAGATCGTCTCGGGGGTCGGTTCTTCGCACTTGAGCGTTTTTTCGTATGCCTCCTGAGCTTCCTGATACCGCTCCAGATTCATGTACGTATTCCCGAGGTTATAGTACGCTGACGCGAAGTTTTTCTTCAGGTACGTGGCATACTCATAGGCTTCGGCAGCTTCCTCGTAGCGTTCAAGCTTTGAATAGGCGATACCCAGATTATACCAGGCGTTGTACGAAGAAGGATCGCGGTCGGTAAAAGCCAGGTAATACGGCAGACTCTCTTCAAGCTTGCCCAGCTGGTCCAGGCAGTTGGCTAGTTCATACAGAGCATTTTCGTTACTCAGGTCACCGTGTACGGCTTGCTGATAATGCTCAATGGCTTCTTCAAATTTCCCCCACTGCTGGTAAGCCAGTCCCAGGTGGTAATGCACTTCATCTTTTTCCTCGGCGTAATCGAGGACTTCCTTGAGCATCTCGATGGCATGCTCATAGTCGCCGATAAGCCCATACACGGTGCTGCGTAAGTAAAAAATATCTAAGTCGTGGGGATTGAAAAGGGCGGCACGTTCGAGCAAATCCAGGGCTTCGTCGTACCGTTGAAAATTGGCCATAATCTGGGCCTGATTCAGCATCAATTCCAACGAGTAAGGATACTGAGATAAACCGTATTCGCAGGCTTTTAAAGCATCTTCTAATTTTCCCTCTTCTAAATAATGTTCGACGATTTGTTCATACGTATCCAGATCGAAGAACGAATCCTCCCGGTTCTGCAACATTTTTTCGAATCGCTTCACAGAGTCATGGGTGGCTTCCGGGCGGTCGTCGAATTCAGGTTGTTCCATCATAAGGCAACGGGTGTAATGGCAAACGTAATCCCGGTTTGATGCGTGACAAAGCAAGCTTTGGTGTACGAATCGATACTATACTAAAGTTGGGTACGTCTATTGGTTTTCATGTTAAGGAACATTCTAAGATAACTAGAAAATTCCATTCTCCCAACCCTTGTTTGAAAATCTTGACCAGATTGTGAGTGTATTTACGGGTCGGTCCGTTCAGGACTTGCGGGTACTTTTTCGTAAAAACTTGGTTTGAAGGCAATTAGATTGAGGTTTGATAAGGAGAAGGATCCTCTTTTGGCACCTTTCGCCTAGGCTAAAAACACAAAAAAGCCCGTCTTGTAAGACGGGCTTCTCGTTGGGAACAAAGCAATTATTCAGCTCCGCTACCATCGTCGAGGCGATTGCCCAAACGTTGATACTGACGGTTGAAAATGGCTTCGTATTTGTTAGCCTCTGCTTCGAGTTTGGCATCGTGCAATTGCTGGACAACCAGATTCATCTGATACAGGTTGACCCGAATATCCTGGCTGTCGCCATTGGATTCAATGTAGTAGTTCAGGTTTTCGTCGGACCGTTTCATGATCAGTTCCGCCATTTGCAGGGCTTTCGCTTTTTCGCCTACGGAAATCAGTGGTCCGATGAAACTTACCGAAATCTGATCGTAGGGAATGGCTTTATCCGGAATGGCTTCCAGGCAGCGATTCAGTACTGTTTTCGCCTCAGCCAGTTTGCCTTCCTGAATCAGTTGCGTAGCGAGTCGGTAGAATGCAATCCGGGCCGATACCGTCGGGGCTCCCCGGTAGGTTTCGTCGTAGTACACGTTCGGATTGTTCATTTCCCGCCAGGCCATTTTCGTCATCATGTTTTTGTACATAATGTCAGAGTTAACAAAGCCATCGCGGGCACCGGGCACTTTGAACGGCATGAGGCGGTAGGCGTATCCTTCGAGTTGCAAAAATTCCTTCAGACCCAGGTAACTCTGCGAACCCAGCGTAGACGCGAAGTATACCGGACGTTCAAAATTATTATGAGCAATGATGTCAAGCTGAATCAGTTCGGGTTTCGTGATGTCGTTCTGACCGAAATTCCAGTTCATCCGGTCGCCAGGCAGTAAGGATTCAAACTCTTTGGAAACCAGGCCGGATTGACGAATTTTCGTCGTATCCAGCTTCAGCGAGAAGATGGACGAAGGTAATACGTTCATCTGTCCCAAAGTCGTCTGCACCTGAATTGCGGGATTGTTTTGTTTCACCAGCTGAATGTATTCCTGGAGGTCAATACCGTCTTTCACGTTCGGGTTTTCCGAGAACGGAATCTGATCGTTAATACCCGTCCGGAAGTTGTCCATTTCGAGTGTAATCGGCAGCGGTTTGGATTCGTACGTCTGCCGCTTCATCTGATCAATGTACCAGTCCGTACCCAGCAGCGAAAGGTTACACACCCGAACGTCGGTGCGGAACCCTTCCACTTCCTGTACGTACCAGAGCGGGAAGGTGTCGTTGTCCCCACCCGTGAACAAAATGGCATTGGGAGCACAGGAACTCAGCATGTTCTTGGCAAAGTCTACCGAGTGCCAGCGGTTCGAACGATCGTGGTTGTCCCAGCTCTTCGTACCCATCATCACGGGTACACCCAGGGAAAGCACGCTGGCGAGTACGCCGGCAGTAACCGTATTCTTGGAAACTTTGCTCAGGAACTGCTGCAAGGCCAGTACGCCTAATCCCGCCCAGAGAGCAAAGAAATAGAACGAACCTACGTAAATGTAATCCCGTTCGCGGGGTTCGGTAGGGGGGGAGTTCAGGAACACCACCAATGCCAGACCCGTCATGAGGAAGCTGATCGCCACGACAAGCCAGTCTTTTTCGCGTTTGGTAAACTGGATAAAGAAGCCCAGCAGCCCCAGAATTAAGGGCAGGAAATAGAAATTATCGTGAGCTTTATTATTCTTGATGCTTTCGGGTAGAGCCGCCTTGTTACTAAGACGAGGCATCCAGTCCGCCCATTCGTAGTCACTTTCCCGACCCGCGAAATTCCACATGAAGTATCGCATGTACATAAAGCCCATCTGGCGGCTGAACATATAACCAATGTTCTGTCCAAAGGTGGGTTTTACGAACCGGGACTGATCGCTGGGATCGCGGGGGAGGCCCAGAATTGAGGCATACAGCTGAGCGTGACCAGGCTGTTGCGACCATAAACGGGGCAATACCATCTGCTGGTCTTTTTCCCAAACGTACTCGGGTTTGTAGTCGTAAATTTTATACTGACCCCCTTCCATTTTGTACATCGGATCGCCACGGCGGATGTCTGTAACGCGAGCCGTAAAGAGTGGTCCGTACGTCAGCGAGCGACTGCCATACTGTTCCCGACGCAGGTAGCTCAGGTAATTGATGGCATCCGAGGGATTGTTCTCATTGATGGGCGGATTGTAGTTCGCCCGTACCAGAGCCTGGGTATAGGAGAGGTATCCAATCAGTACGAAGGCTAGCGAAAGCAAGGCCGTACTCAACACGGGATTTTTCTTTTTCTGAGCAAACCAGACCCCATAAATGACGGCTCCGAAAAACACGATAACGAAGAAAATAACACCCGAGTTGTAAGGCAGTCCGAAGGAGTTAACGAAAAGTTTTCGATCGAAAAGGCCATGGCGGGAATACCCGGAATGATACCGGCGTTGATGATTCCCAGAATGACTACGCCAATAACCAATGCAATAATGCCACCAATCAGCGTTGGATCCTGTTTCTTTTTAAAATAGTAGATCAAAGCCAGAGCGGGCAAGGTTACCAGGTTCAGCAAGTGAATACCGATGGAAAGACCCGTCAGATAGGCAATTAAAATGATCCAGCGATTGGCTTTTGATTCATCTTCAATAAGTTCCCAGCGATACATCGCCCAGAATACCAAAGCAGTAAAGAACGATGACATGGCATATACCTCGGCCTCCACGGCGGAAAACCAGAACGTATCGCTAAAGGTATAAATCAATGAACCGACTAATCCGGCACCCAGTACACCAATAGACTCGCCAAGCGTAAGAGTATCCGCCGACTTCGCTACGATTTTGCGTCCCAGCATCGTTAACGTCCAGAACATGAACAGAATCGTAAAGGCACTCGCCAGTACGGACATCATGTTTACCCAGTAGGCGACCCGGGTTACATCGCTACCGGCCAGCAGCGAGAACATCCGGCCAATCAGCAAAAAGATGGGGGCTCCCGGTGGGTGCGGGACTTGTAATTTGAATGCACAGGCAATGAACTCACCACAATCCCAGAAACTGGCCGTCTCTTCGACGGTCATAGCGTAGGTGAATAAAGCAATGGCGAAGACACTCCAACCCAGTAGGTTATTGATCCGCTGGAAATTTTTCATGAAGTAGTTTTATGCTAAATAATCTAATTCGGGTGATGGTTGTAGGGAAAAGATCAGCCAAAAATAGCAAAAAGCCTCCGACCCAGGGGGTAGGAGGCGTTAAAATCTGTTAAGCTCCCTTGAGAAGTAAGGTTTATACCGACATTTGCGGGTCAGTAACCAGCAGAGTGTAAAGACCTTACCCGCTAGGATTCTTTTTCAGGCTTTAGCCTTTTCGGAAAAGATATTTACTGAAAGCGTACATTTCGTCCCGGTACAGAAGGGTTTTAGCGGATTGCTCTGACGGATGGATCGTCAAAGATCCATCTGCAACAACCTCAGATAACGAACGAAAAATTCGTCAAGCAGACCAGCTTAAGCTTTATAAAACACCCATTTTGATAGCTCCTTCAGAGTTACTTTCTTCCCGTACATCAGAATACCCACCCGGTAAATACGCGAAGCCAGCCAGGTGGTAAACACAAAGCCAACGACCAGTAAGACCATCGATAGGCCCAATTCCCACCATTCTACCCCAAACGGTACGCGGGCCATCATGTTAATGGGTGAGGTAAAGGGAATAATGGACGCCCAGAAAGCTACTTTACTGTCGGGTTCGTTCACGACAAAGTTCATGAGCATCATACTGATGATGAGCGGAATGGTAACCGGGAAAATGAGTTGCTGCCCTTCCTGCGGACTCTCGACGGCCGAACCTACGGCCGCAAACAGCGAGCTATAGAACAAATAGCCTCCCAGGTAATAGAATAAAAACAGACTCAGAATTTTTACCCAGGGCAGGGTACCCATGGAATCCATGAGGCCCATCACTTTCGAGCCCGGCCCGGCTTCGCTCATTTGCTTGACGGCGGCTTCGACCTGCTGCTGACTAGCCTTGCTGCTGAGTTCGGTTTTCGCTTTCGCTTCCAGTTTGGATTTAAGCAGGGTAGAGGTTACGCCCGAAATCGAAACCGTGAGTACAATCCATAGTAAAAATTGCGTTAAGCCGACCAGTCCCACACCCAGGATTTTCCCGAGCATGAGTTCCGAAGGACGTACCGAAGAGACAATCACTTCCACAATCCGGTTGCTCTTTTCTTCGATGACCCCATTCATTACCTGCGATCCTGAAATGAAGACAATGAAATACAGCAGGATGGATACGACATAGCCCAAACCCATAGCTACGCCCGCATGACTGGATTTTTCTTCCCCTTCTTCCAGACTATAGGTTTCGGCGTTGACATTTACCCGGTTGTCTTCAATGACTTGGGTGTCAATACCCGCCCGCTTGAGCCGCTGGTTCCGTACTTCGTTTTGTACAATGCTTTCGATATCGTTCTCCAGACTCAGACTTACGTTCTTTTCGGAGAAAATCTGCAAGCCATTCGGATGATCAATGATGTCGCGGGGAATGAATACCAGGGCAGCTACCTTGCTGCTTTTTAAATCGGTTTTGGCTTTGGCAAGAGGCGTTTTTTTGAAAGCAAACTGGTAATCTTTTCCATTTTTAAAGCGTTGCTGAAACAGTCCTGATTCATCAATAATTTCAACAGTCTTTTGGTCGCTACCCGCAAAAAACAAGAGAGCCGGAATGGCATAAATGGCCGTAATCAGAATGGGGGTAAGTAGCGTTGTAATCCAGAAGGATTTTTTCCGAACCCGGGTCAGGTATTCTCGCTGGAGGATTAATAAAATCTTATTCATAATAACAGGATCGGTTAAGGAATTAAGGCTTGGGTTGGCGTTTCACCCACGACTTGAATAAAAATGTCATTGAACGAAGGCACATGCTCACTGAATTGCTTGAGTTCTACCTGAGCAATCAACTGGGTGAGTAAGTCGTTGACGTGTCCTCCCGGCAAGATACGAACCTGTGAGCGGTATACGCCCGGCTCCACTTCGGTAGAGGAGATTAGCTCGTAATGCTCCGATAGTGCCAGAGAACCCAGGTACTCAATCGTGTAGGTCTGATCCATGAATTGCCGCTTGATGGCTCGTTTGTCACCCTTCAGCACGACCTGCGAACGGTTGATCAGAGCAATCTGATCGCACAATTCCTCCACGGATTCCATGCGGTGCGTGGAGAAGATGATGGTCGCCCCCTTCGCTTTCAATTCCAGAATCTCATCTTTGAGCAAATTGGCGTTGATCGGATCGAAACCCGAAAAAGGTTCATCGAGAATGATCAGTTTAGGATCGTGAACGATGGTGGCAATGAACTGACATTTCTGAGCCATGCCTTTCGAGAGGTCTTCCACCTTTTTGTCCCACCAGTCGCGAATGTCGAACTTGATGAACCATTGCTTGAGTCGTTCCGTGGCTTCGCGTTGCGAAAGACCTTTCAGGCGGGCCAGGTAAATCAACTGATCACCCACCTTCATTTTCTTGTACAGGCCGCGTTCCTCCGGCAGGTAACCAATGTCGGCAATGTGTTTGGGTTGCAGGGATTCACCATGCAGCAGAATTTCCCCTTCATCGGGAGCCGTGATCTGATTGATGATACGGATGAGTGACGTTTTTCCGGCCCCGTTTGGACCCAGTAAACCAAAAATGCAGCCTTGTGGAATGGAAAGCGATACATCGTTAAGAGCCGTGTGGTTCGCGTAACGTTTTACCACATGACGGGCTTCGAGTAAGGGTTGACTCATTCGGATCGTAAGTTGATGGACAAGCGGAGAAATGAATGTAAGATATACAATTCCCAAGGGAACGTTGTGGATGGTCAAAGGATACTTACAAAACTGCACGATTGCAAAAGGTTCGCTGCGAGAAACTACACAAACGGCATAAAACACAAATCAGCCCCTGAATCCACGTGAGCAGGGGCTGATTTCGTACGCACACAGGCAAGTAATTAATAATAGCGTTCGCGAATCTGAAAGAGAATCCAGAGTTCAACGGCTGCGAAAACGAGGGCAAAAATGAGTCCGCCCGTACCCCAGGGCATATTAAGTAAGGCTGACAGAACATTAAAAATAACGGCAACCAGTACAGAGAAGTACAGATAATTCCAGCCTTTGCGGCGATTTATACGCAGTGGACTAAATGCCAAGAGCATCAGGATCGACTCGATGATGTTTCCAATCACATCGAGGTATACGGATGAGGTCATCCCATAAGAACGGGCAAACGAGTTCTGATAAGCGGGAATGACCGAAGCCAGCCCCAGTATCCCATTGATCAGGGCCAGCCAGGGCATGATCTGTACGAAAATTTCCTTAACGTTGAAGGGAATGGTCGGTAAGGTTCGCAAAAAGAAACCTTCCAGCTGTGCTTCCAATGGTAATTTTTCAGGCATACAACAGTGAATAAGGTCAGTGAAGAAAGTGGACTGAAATCATGTCTCAATTCTACGAGAAAGCGGGTAACTTTCAAACGAATTGGTCTAAAAAGGGCTTCCGTTTGACGAGTTTTTTGTACTTTTTGCGAAAAATACCCGTTTACTCTGATAAATTCTGGCTGTCGGACCCGCTATCTTTACCCAGTGGGCGAAGACTCCATCGTTGTTTTACCTGAATTTTCTTTATGAAACTTTCCATTACCTGGCGAATTTTTATCGGTTTAGTGTTAGGCGTTCTCGTGGGTTACATTGTACATATGTCCTACGATTCGGGCAGCCCGGCCGATCAGGAAACCCTGGCTACCTGGAGCAAAAACCTGCAAATCATCAGCAAGGTTTTTCTGCGGATGATTAAGATGATTATTGGACCGCTGGTCTTCTCCATGCTGGTGGTAGGGATTGCCAAACTGGGCGATTTTAAAATGGTAGGCCGGATTGGCGGCAAAACGCTGGGTTACTTCCTCTTTGCTACGGTGCTTTCGCTGTTGACGGGTCTGGCCGTAGTGAATATACTAAAACCCGGAAAAGTTATGCAGTTGCCCTTGCCGGCAACGGGCACCGATACGGGTATTGAAGCGAAGAAATTTTCGCTGGAATCGTTCATGTACCACATTTTCCCGCAGAGTATCATCGAGTCAATGGCGGGCAATGAAATTCTGCAGATTGTAGTCTTTTCCATTTTCTTCGGTATTGCCACTGCTGCCATTGGTGACGCGGGTAAGGTCGTGGTGAAAGGTCTGGATGCCGTGTCGCACGTGATGTTCAAGATTGTTTCCTACGTTATGAATTTCGCACCATTTGGCGTTTTTGGGGCCATCGCTGCGGTAGTAGCCACCGAGGGTCTGGGCATCTTTGCCGGATACGCGTATCTGATTTTTAGTTTCTTCCTGGGACTGGCCTTCTTCGTATTCGTCGTGCTCTGGATCATCTGTCTGGTGAATAAAATTCCGTATTTTAAGCTTTTAGGTCTGATCAAAGATCCAGCTCTGCTGACGTTCAGTACAGCAAGTTCCGAGGCTTCCATGCCGCAAACCATTGAGGCGTTGAAGAAATACGGTTGTTCAGAAAAGATCATCAGCTTCGTACTGCCGCTGGGCTATTCTTTCAATCTCGACGGTTCGATGATGTATATGACTTTTGCCACGGCCTTTATTGCTCAGGCGTACGGCAAGGATCTGTCTACGGTTCAGCAGATCACTATGCTGGCTACGTTAATGCTGAGTAGCAAAGGAATTGCGGGTGTACCCCGTGCTTCGCTGGTAATCATCGCCGGAACCATGACGATGTTTGATTTGCCCATCGAGGGTTTGGCCTTACTACTGGGCATCGATCAGATTCTGGATATGGGGCGTTCTGCTACCTCCGTGATTGGCAATGCCGTAGCTACGGCTGTCGTATCCAAATGGGAGGGAGAGCTGGATTTGCGGAAATTACATTCTTCTGAAGAATTGCCCGTTTAGCCCCAGGCTATGCAAAAAAAAGGAGCCTCATGAGGCTCCTTTTTCGTTTATAGGCACGGTGTCATTATTGACCAATGGCATCACTGCCGCCCAAAGCTCCTTTTCGCATGTCCAGTTTTTGAATCAAATCGGCGGAGAGGGGTTCTGAGTAAGGACCATAAGCCATCACCAGTACACCTTTTTTGCCATCTTTCGATTCAATCGCGTATACCGCTGACATATCACCTGGATCGGTAATGCCTTCAAAACGATACGCTTCTACGACTTCAAAATCTTCGGGGTGTAGAACCATCCCTAATGACGCATAATTCAGGGCTCCATTTTCAATACTGAAGCTTTCCGTGAAACCCTTGGCTGCTAACGCGTTGATAGCCTCGGTTTCGGTGGTGTATTCATCCATGGTACTGATAGTTTAAAGGGTTAAAGATCGTCTTTTGACTCAAGTGTTGAGGGTTGGCAAATGTATTTTCTGAGACAGACTATCTAAAAAATTAGGCCACCTTGCTGGGAAAGCCCGGTCAGGAGCCTGTATGTTTGTCCTAAAATCATTGGTTAGTCATGTGGGAAGAAAAAGAAAATCAGCTGCAGCGAAGCTTTGAATTCAACGATTTTTCCGAAGCTTTTGCCTTTATGACCCGGGTTGCATTTATTGCCGAAAAGCATAATCATCATCCCGACTGGTCTAACGCCTACAACCAGGTGACCATCGCACTGACTTCGCACGACGCAGGGCATGTGGTGACAGAGAAAGACCGCCAGATGGCCAAAGAAATTGATCAATTGTTGTAAGCGTTGCTAGTCATGTTCGTTGTCCAAGGAGTGAAACCGTCCTGAAAGGCAGGAGGGTTCAATTCACTACATCCTCACGGATTGGGCAATACCCTCTAGAGGTGCAGAGTGAGAGCGAACGAGCAGACTGAAAACAGTACATTGAAAACGGAAAATTTTCCCATGAAACTTTACCTGGTTCCTACGCCGATTGGCAACTTGGATGATATTACGCTGCGGTCGATGAAAGTACTGCAAAGTGTGGACGCCATTCTGGCGGAAGATACCCGCACGACCGGGCAGTTGCTCAAACACCTGGGCATCCAAAAGCCGTTGATGGCCCACCATTCCCACAATGAACACGCGTCGGCGGGGGGCGTAGTGAAGATGATTCAATCGGGAAAAACGCTGGCTCTGGTTTCGGACGCGGGTACGCCCGGCATTTCCGATCCCGGCTTTTTACTGGTGCGTGAATGCCTCAAAATGGTCTTGACGTGGAATGCCTGCCCGGAGCAACGGCATTTGTACCGGCTCTGGTCAACTCCGGTTTGCCTACGGACCGATTTACGTTCGAAGGCTTCCTGCCCCAGAAAAAAGGCCGTCAGACGCGAATTAAAAGTTTGGTGGAAGAGGAGCGGACGATGGTTTTCTACGAGTCACCGCACCGGATTGTCAAAACGCTTGAACAACTGGCCGAAGCATTCGGACCCGAGCGACCGGCTTCGATTTCCCGGGAACTGACCAAAGTATTTGAAGAAACCGTACGCGGTACCCTGACCGAACTCATCCAGCATTACACCCAACACGCCGACCGCGTGAAAGGCGAGTTTGTACTGATTGTGGCCGGACTGGAAAAATAAGTTCTTTTATACGTTTGCCCCAAATCCTGCACCATGGTTTTGCGTCGTCTGCTTCTTCTTTGTTTACTCAGTTTTTCATTTCTTGCCAGGGCTCAGGTACTGAGTCCACAGGCGAAGGTAAGTTTGCTAACGGTGGGTCCGGGTACCGACATCTATACCTTTTTCGGACACACGGCCATCTGGATTTATGACCCGGTACTGGGCCTGGATCAGGTCTATAACTACGGAACCTTCGATTTCCGGGCGTCTGGGTTTTACTGGAACTTCCTGCGGGGAAATCTGCCGTACCAACTGTCGTCCGGGCCGCTGGATTATCCCGACCCGCGATACAGCCAGCTGGAGTACTGGAAATCGGAAAACCGGGGCGTCGTAGAACAGGTACTGAACTTTACCCCTGAGCAGAAACAGCGGTTGTTTGAACTGATGGAGTTCAACGCTTTGCCCCAGAATAAAACCTACCAGTACCGACCGTATTACGACAACTGCTCGACGCGGCCCCGGGATAAGGTATACGAAGCCGCTCAGGGCAGCATCCGCTACGATTCGACGGATGCCTTTTTAGTCGGCCGATCGTACCGGGACTGGATGAATGATTACCTGACCGACAGCCCCTGGTCCCGCGTAGGACTGAACCTGGCGTTGGGTTATCCCATCGATCGCATTACGACGATGCAACAGGCCGCGTACATTCCCAATAACTTGTTGCGACTTTTCGACCGGGCCCAGATCGTACGTCCCGATGGCAGAAAAGAAAAACTGGTCCTGCGAACCAATACGCTGTTCAAAGCCGAACCCCAACCAACCAGTCTCCTCTGGATTGCGGCGTTCTGGCTGGTCATGGCCTCGCCCTTGCTGATTTTGATCTTACGCCGGAAACAAATCAAAGCCGGGGGGACGTTCGACCGTAGCCTTCTCTTCATTACGGGACTTTTCGGTATTATCCATACACTGCTCTGGTTCGGTACCCAACATGGCATTACCGACTGGAACTACAGCATGTTCATTACGAATCCGTTCAATATTCCCGCTCTGTTATTACTGTCGCGGAAACCTCGCTGGCTGATGTACTATTTCATCGCGGCCATGGTCTTTCTGGTGGCGGGTGTGATGCTGGAGATTCTATTCTGGAAAGGAACCTACGGAATGATTTTCCTGACCGTTACGCTATTTGTGCGTTACCGACATTTGGCTCTGTACGTGAAAAAGGGCCAAAGCGTATAGCTTTTTACTATAATCAAAAATCCCGTCAGCTACGAACTGACGGGATTTTTTGTGGAGATAAAGGTCGATTTAATTCTCCCGAATATCCATCAGAATTCGCCAGTCCTTGGGCAGGTAATTATTTAGCCGATTAGGCAATACCTTCACCCAGCCCAAGCCGTGCCCCTGGTATGAAACCAGATGCCAGCCTTTCTGAGACGTTTCATACGCAAAATCTTCGCGTTTTAGAAAGCGTAAAGCATCCTCCCGTGATACCTCAAGTCGTGGAACGTCGGAGGAAAGCACAGTACTTAAAGCCAGTTCGTGATCCGGGATCAGGTCTGGTCCGGCTAGCTTCCCTAAACGTATGCCCGCCTTCCGTAAGTACAGATTCTGACTGATTACCTCGAACTCCGGACGATGTTCGGGGTTGATCAGAAAGTAATCACCGTTTTTCTCGATCCATGCGTACGAAGCCAAATCGTCCACCCAGGGCGTAAAGGCAGCCGTTTCAGTCCGGCGGTTTTTATTCTTTCCACCCGAAGTAGTCCGAAAGGCGTAATCTTCCTGATCTTCCGTTTTCTGAAAGGCCGCGATGAAGAAACCTTCGCCCTCCACCCGGTCAGGCCAGAAGCGATAGCCGTAATTATCCTGTTCGGTACGTACTTCGACAATCCCCTCGTACGAACCCGCAAAAGGAATGGAAGTACAGGCAAACGATGAGCTCAGCCAGTCGAGTACCTGCTCATTTTCTTCGCTGGAGTAGGAGCAGGTGGAATAAATCAGTACCCCACCTTCGCGTAGCGTGGGCCATACGTCGGCCAGAATACGTTGCTGACGCTGCGAACACAGGGCCACGTTTTCTTCCGACCACTCGGTAATAGCCGCCGCATCTTTGCGAAACAGGCCCGAACCCGAACAGGGGGCATCTACCACGACAATATCAAAGAAGCCCGGCAGACGCTGGAAGTCACGGGGATCGTTATTGGTGACAAAGGAATGAATGCGACCCCATTTGGTCAGATTATCGGCCAGTACGCCCGAACGGGGCCGGATGACTTCATTCGATATCAGCAGTGAGTCGTCGCTGAGCAGACTGGAAAGGAGTGTACTCTTGCCGCCCGGAGCCGCACACAGGTCGAGTACCCGCAGCGGTTCTTCTTCCATGACTTGCCGGAAAAAGGCTTCCAGAAACATCGAGCTGGCTTCCTGAACGTAGTAGGTACCGGCGTGAAACAGGGGATCGAGGGTAAAGACGGGCCGTTCGGGCAAGTAAAAGCCCAGGTCAGTCCAGGGTACGGACGTGGCCCCAGCGGGAGGGCTTATTTTTTTTACCGGATTAATACGAATCGAGACCGGAGCCGGCTTTTCGTGAGCCTCCAGGAATTTTTTTTATTAAAACCGCTTTCTTCTTCTAAGGAAGAAAGCAGGGAATCAGGAAGTTGCATAAGCGAAAAGGGAGAATTTTACCCTAAAATTTAACAAATCTACGATTCAATCTTTTTGTCATTCCCAGACGAATTGGCTATTTTCGATAGAATACGAAAAAAAGCAGTTTCTTCGTTTTGAATCTTTCAAAGAAAAATTGCTTTATTTTGCCTCAACGATTGTCTTAATCCGTGAAATGAACTATTCAATTAAACAAGAAGACGGCTATCAGTTTATCGACGAAGGGCAAGGCGAGATTGTCATGATGCTTCATGGCCTGTTCGGAGCCTTGTCCAACTGGGATGCGGTCATTAATACATTCAGAGATCAGTATCGGGTGATTATTCCGCTGATGCCTGTTTATGAAATGCCCCCGCGGGAAGCCGGTGTGGAAGGATTAACGGCCTTTGTCGAAAAATTCGTACAGGATCGTAAGCTTACCGACCTTACGCTGGTAGGGAACTCTCTGGGTGGCCATATTGCTTTGTTGTATACCATCAAAAATCCCGAGAATGTGAAGCGGCTGGTGCTGACGGGTAGCTCTGGATTGTTTGAAAATGCAATGGGTGGTAGTTATCCCAAACGCGGTAGTTACGAGTACATCCGCGAGCGGGTTTCCTATACCTTCTACGATCCGAACGTGGCTACACCCGAACTGATCGAGGAGTGTTTTGAGATTACGAACAGCATTCCCAAATGTATGAGTATCGTACAGATTGCCAAGTCGGCTCAACGCAACAACGTGGGCAAAGATTTGTCGCAGATTCAGGTACCGACGTTGCTCATCTGGGGATTAAATGATACCATTACGCCTCCAACGGTAGCTCACGAATTTGATCGTCTGATTCCAAATACGGAGTTGTACTTTATCGATAAATGCTGTCATGCTCCGATGATGGAGCACCCGGAAGAATTCAACCAGATTCTGGCCGGATTTTTGAAACGTACCAAGGAACTGGTACTCGTAGAAAACTAATTACTGCTCTCTTCCATCTGTCGACGTATCTAAACGAGTAACGTATTGAGTAAACCGGACCATCGCATTCACTAGTCAATAACCCATGGCCTTATGCTTGCTGAAGAACTGATTGACCCCTTATTGCCGACATTACGGCCAACGGACACCGTGGGAAAAGCCTTGGATTGGATGCAGGAATTCCGTATACCCCAGCTGGCCTTAGCCGAAGGGGAAACGTACGTTGGCATTCTTTCGGAAGAGCGTTTAATGAACGCTGACGAAGAAGATTCACTGGCTGAATTAGAACCCGAATACGCAACGGTAACCGTACAACCTTATCAACACTTGTACGACTTGCTACGTACTGCCCAATTGTATCAGCTGGAAGTGTTACCCGTGGTAGACGAAGAACAGCAATTTGCCGGTAGTATTTCGGTGAATGAGTTGCTACGGCGGTTTGCAAGCGAACTAGGTACGCAGGAAGAGGGAGCGGTACTGGTGTTGCAAGTGGAAGATCGGGACTACTCCATGAGTGAAGTGAGTCGGCTGATTGAATCGAATGATGTGAAAATAGTGAGTAGTTATTTCCACAGTGGGGATTATGAGACGGATCGTCCGGGTAAATTGACGCTAAAGCTGAATCGCCGCGATATCAAAGCGGTCATTGCTACCTTTGAACGGTATAATTACGTCATTGATTCAGTTTTTACGACGGAAGCACTCGATACGACGGACCGCGATCGACTGGATCTTTTGTTACGCTATTTGAACATTTAGATAAAAACGAAATTAAAAAAGAGCCTCCTTTCATCGAAGGAGGCTCTTTTGCGTTCAGGCGGCTTATTTTTTTACGAAGCTTATCAACCGAGATCAATTCAAGACCTCGATAGCCCCAAACGTCATGAAAAAGCAATCCCCCGCCCTGAGTCCGCTCCCGCTATCGCACGAGCAAACGCCATTTGAAAAATTTTCATCCTGGGTAACGAAAGCCACGGGTAGCGTATGGGCTTTTCTAATTGCTCTGGGTGTTGTCCTTGTTTGGGCCATTAGCGGGCCATTTTTTCATTACTCCGAAACCTGGCAACTGGTCATTAATACCTCTACCACGATTGTCACGTTTCTGATGGTGTTCGTCATCCAGAAAGCACAAAATAAAGATTCAGTATCGATCCAATTGAAACTGAATGAACTCATTGCCGCGACCAAGGGAGCGAGTAACCGACTGGTAGGAGTAGAAAGTCTGAATCAGGATGAACTCGACGTGTTGTGCAAGCACTACGAAACACTGGCCGATCTGACGCGAAAAGCCAGTGACTTACGCAAATCACATTCCATCGAAGAAGCGTATAAAGATACCCGGGACAAACTGCAGGAGGAAGAAGGCTCCAATCTGGATGCTCTCTGATACCCAAGTCAAAAAATATAACCTTTGTCTGAAAACGAAACGCGGCGACTGGTCATAACCAGCCGCCGCGTTTGGTAGAAGAAGGTGTTACCAGCGAACTTGGCCAGTGCCTTCGATCATCCATTTTTCGGTAACCAGCTTTTCCAGAGCAAAGGGGCCGCGAGCGTGCAGCTTCTGCGTACTGATGCCAATTTCAGCACCCAGGCCAAATTCACCCCCATCAGTAAAGCGGGTAGAGGCGTTGGCGTATACGGCGGCAGCATCTACCTCTTCCAGAAAACGGCGGCAGACGTCCGGGTTTTCCGAAACAATGGCCTCCGAGTGACGCGACGAGTACGTGCGAATGTGCTCCAGAGCTTCGTCCAGTCCCGTTACTACCTTGATAGTAATTTTATAATCGAGCCATTCTTTACCAAAATCTTCGTCCTGAGCGTGGTATAGTTGCGGATAGCCCGTTTTTTCCAGCACGTAATACGCAGCCGGGTCGGCGTAGATCTCGACATTCCATTTTTCGAAATCCTGACAAAGCATCGGTAAGAAGGCCGAAGCAATACCCTGATCGACGAGTAAACCATCGAGCGAGTTACAAACCGAAGGACGGGATACGCGGGCGTTTACGACAATATCGCGGGCCTTTTCCAGATCGGCTTCCTCCTGCACATAGGTATGAACAACACCCGCTCCGGTTTCAATAGTGGGTACCAGCGAATGCTGACGTACAAACTGAATGAGTTGCTCCGAACCCCGCGGAATGATGATGTCCACGTAACGGGTGGCCGTCAGGAGTTCTTTCATCAGCTCGCGATCGGTGGGTAACAGCGTAATGATTTCAACTGGAACGTTGTGCTCCTCTAATACCTGATGCACCAGCCCTACCAAATACTGGTTCGTATGCCAGGCATCGCTGCCCCCGCGAAGAACTACGGCATTCCCCGAACGAAGGCAAAGGGCGGTTACATCGATCGTAACGTTGGGGCGTGATTCGTAAATAACACCTACTACGCCCATCGGTACCGCGATTTTCTTTAGGTGCAGGCCGTTAGGTAAGGTACGTTCCAGTAAAATCTGATTCGTCGGATCGGTTAGTTGGGCTACATCCAGCACGCTTTGAGCCAGATTTTCGATTCTTTTTTCCGTCAGCAGCAACCGATCCCATTTCGGGTCGCTTTGTGGCATGCGTTCCAGGTCCTTTTGATTCTCGGCTTGAATTGCGGCCGTATGGGCAAGCAAAACCTCCGCCAGTCGATGGAGCAGAGCGGCTTTCTGAGCGTCCGTCAGTCGACGCAGGGCCGGAGCCGCCGCGTGCGTAGCCGCCAGTTGTGGAACGATGGAAAGAATTTCGGAATCCGAAGCAGACATATCGCAAAAAAGGAGTTAAGGCGTAGGAATCAGCAAACGGATTCCTTACAGTAAAACAATATCGTCAGCGTGAGCGACTTCAAAATTCTGGGTTTTTAGGTTTTCTGCCACAACCCGCGAAGATTCCCGGGCTTTAGCTACGGCGATTACCTGAGCTGCTTCATCCCGGATTTCAATGACCTCGCCGCGATCAAACTCTCCCGTAACCTCCTGAATACCCACGGCCAGTAAACTCCGCCGATCGCGTAGGGCCTTTACGGCTCCGGCATCAATGCGTAGCTGCCCGGCGATGAGGCTACCCGTGCCTAACCATTTATGGCGGGCTTTCAGGGATACCTTTTCGGGGGTGAAAACGGTACCCGTTTCTTCTTTCAGAGCGTTGAGAATACCTTCTGGTGTATGAATCCCAAAAATGACCACCCGGATGCCCATGCGTACGGCCCGTTTGGCGAAGCTGAGTTTGGAAACCATACCACCCAGCCCAACGGCCGTTTTGGAGGTATCGGCCAGGCCCAGTATGCTTTCATCAATATGTTCGACGCGGGGAACGATGGCTCCGTCGTGATCGAGTAAACCGCCTACGGAGGTACTGAACAGCAGCGTATCGGCTCCGAGTCCGGCGGCGAGTAATGTCGCCAGTTCGTCGTTATCCGAGAACTTTAACTCCAGGTCCGATACTACGTCGTTTTCGTTGGCAACCGGAATGACGCCGTTTTCCCAAAGGGTCTCGTAGGTTTGCTTGAGTTGCAGAAACTGCGAGCGGTTGGCAAAGTGGCTTCGCTCGCACAGACTTTGGGCGACCGGAATCCCGAAGGCACCAAAATATTTCGTGTACAAACCCAACAGGAGGGGATTGCCAATGGCGGCTGCCGCTTTACGTTGCGAGAGTTCACCCCGATAATTCTGCAGATAGGCTTTACCGGCACCCACAGCTCCCGAAGAAACCAGTACCATCCGATACTGATCGTGAAGCTGAGCGGCCTGACGGGCAATTTCCAGAATCGTGGCCTCATTGATCTCACCGTTTACTTTGGTGAGACTGGCCGTACCAAATTTAATGACTAAGATAGGCTTCATACTGACGGCAAAGGTAGGGATTTGGTACTCAATCTGGTTACTATGTCTATTTTGTAGGTTTTTCAATTTTAAGGTTTTAAAAATGTCTTTTTACTGGTTAATTTTTTTAAAATGATTAAAAATAGGTTTTCAAAAAGGCTATTTTGGTCGATAAAAATTATAAAATAGAAAAAATAGATAGTAGTGGCTAGTTGCATACATCCCAAAGAATAATTAATTTTATGCCCAGAAAGGGAAAATTTTTTTCATTAAATTAGAAGCATGGTAAAATTTTCTACTACTTCTTTCTAAAGTCCCATTCAGGTCGCTCGCATACCACAAAACCATCAAACGTTTACGAAAGATGAATCGTCGTAACTGGCTCAAAAACTCCGCTGCCTTGACGGTTGGAGCAACCGCATTACCCGCTCTTCTGCAAAAGGCCTATGCCGATCCGGCAGCCCGGAATGAATTGTACATGGACCTGTCCCACGAATTTCGGGCGGCTATGCTGGCAGACTCCATGCCGCCAGCAGCGGTAAAAGCCCGTCTGAGTGCCAACGAAAACCCCTGGGGCCTTTCGGCAAAAACGAAAACGGCCGTCAATAGCTCCCTAACCGAAGCCAACCGGTATGCGATGCGGGCTACGATGGACTTATACAAAGCGATTTCTGAGAAAGACGGTATCCCCATGCCCCAAAGTCCCGCCGGCGGCGGCGGTTGGGGTGGAGCTTCCAAAAGCTATATTAAACTAGGCTGTGGTTCGACGGAATTGCTGAATGCCAGCTTGATGCACTTTGCTCAGAAGGGTACGATCATGGTGGGCGACCCCTGCTACATCTCGAGTAATGACGAGCGTTACCCCATGGAAAAGGTAAAGCTTACGGCGGATTATCAGTATGACCTGGATGCAATGGCGAAGAAAATCGATCCCGCCAAACACAGCCTGGTCTACATCTGTAACCCCAACAACCCGACGGGCAATATGTTGCCCGCGGATAAACTGCGGAAGTTCATCGACGAGGTTTCACCGAAAGTTACCGTACTGGTAGATGAAGCCTACATCGATTACGCCACCAATCCGAAAACGGATTGTATGGTCGATAAAATCAAGGAAGGCAAAAACGTAATCGTGCTACGGACGCTCTCTAAACTGTATGCGTTTGCGGGAATGCGTTTAGGGTACGCTCTGGGTAAACCCGAACTGTTGCAGGATATTTCCAAGTATACGATGAACGGCTTTGGCCTTACGCTGCCTACCATCATGGGAGCCATGGCTGCTTTCTCGGATGCCGAGAATACGAAAATGGTACTTGATAAAACGAATGAATCGAAAAAGTATACGGCTGATTTCCTGACAAAAGCCGGCTACAAGGTCATTCCTTCGTACGCCAACTTTATGCTCTTTCCGGTCAATATGAAGGGTACGGAACTGACCGGAAAACTCATGCAGGAAGGCGTAATGGTACGAAACTGGTTCTTCGACGGACAGCACTGGTGCCGGGTTTCAATCGGAACCATGGATGAAATGAAAGCCTTTACGGATTCATTTACTAAAGTAGTGTCCTGACCCTGGTGAGGACTAATCGCCCGGTACGTTTAAACGATTGGATCAACGCAAACGCTGATTTTGATCATGGGCTGCGTACCGGGCGGATACTATTTTTAAGTCCTAACCTTTCTTTCCCCTATGACCAGAAGAGATTTTATTGAAAAGTCGGGTAACAGCTACCTGGCGATGATGGCTTTGGGTTTTTTTCCAGAAGCCCCGGCCAAGACGTTTGACTTAGCCCGCAATGAAAAGCCGAACGGTAAAAAAGTTATTATCCTCGGAGCCGGACTGGCTGGACTTGCTTCCGCCTATGAACTGGGAAAGCTGGGCTACGACTGTGTCGTACTGGAAGCCCGCGAACGGGTAGGGGGCCGAATCTGGACCATCCGGAAAGGAACCACCGAGACTGAACTAGGGGGTGAAAAACAAATCTGCCAGTTCGACGAAGGGTACTACCTCAATGCCGGTGCGGCCCGCATTCCTCACCATCACCACCTCACGGTTCAATATTGCCGGGAATTGAAAATACCCGTTGAAATCTTCGGTAATCTCAACGAAGCCGGGTTTCAGTATTCGGAGAGTAACCGCGGAGCCCTGGCCAACAAACGAGTACGAGCCCGCGAAATTCACGCGGATATGCGGGGCTACCTGACGGAACTGGTGGCGAAAGCCATCGACCAACAGGCACTGGATTTAGAAATGTCGAAAGAAGATGTCGATCGCTACGTGGCCTGGCTACGGGAAGAGGGCGATCTGGACATTAACAAAAAATATAAAGGCTCTGAGCGACACGGCTACGAGGTGGCTCCGGGAGCGGGCATGCGGGGAGGAACCATTGCCAAGCCCTATGCCCTGAAGGACATCGTGGAATCGGGGCTTACGCATCCGGCTTTTGCGAATGTCGGCGAATACACATTTAATCAGCAGCCCGTGTTACTGCAACCCGTCGGCGGGATGGATATGATTCCGAAAGCCTTCGAAAAAGTGGTGGGTGATAAGGTGAAACGGTCCTGTGAAATCCAGGAAATCCGGAAGACGAACCCCGGCGTACGGATTGTGTATCTCGACAAGAAGACGGGCCAGAAACATGAAGTAAAAGGCGACTATTGTATTTGTGCCTTACCCTTACCCATTCTGAAAGGGATTCCTTCGGATCTTTCCGGGGATGTACAGCGGGTGGCGGATTTTGTTCCGTACATGGAAACCTGCAAAATCGGGATGCAATTCAAGCGGCGTTTCTGGGAAGAAGACGACCAGATTTTTGGGGGTATCACGAAAACCAACATGGATATTACGCAAATTTTCTATCCCGCACACGGTATGCTGGGACCAAAAGGCGTATTGAAAGGCATGTACAACTTCCACGGATTAGCCAAGAAAGTAGGTGAGCTTTCTATTGCGGATCGCCAAAAACTGGCTTTCGAGCAAGGTTCCCGGATTCACCCGCAGTACAAGGATGAGTTTGAAAATGCGTTCTCGCTAGCCTGGCATAAGATTCCGTACTCCAAAGGAGGCTGGGGCATTTATTCGGATGCCGCCCGTCAACGCCTGTACGCTACGATGACGAAAAACGATGATGATATTTACTTCGCTGGAGAACACGCCAGTAACCTGCCCGCCTGGATGGCCGGAGCTTTCGAATCAGCCCGGTACGCGGTGGAATTGTTGCACAAGCGGGTATCGGCGGGGTAAGGGGTGTTGGTTCGTAGTTGATTGTTGCTAGTTAGATATAAAGTATAAAATACAGGCTATCTATTGCAAACTATTGACTGACAACGGAAAACTACAAACTGACAACAGAAAACTGTAGACTGCAAACTAAATTTCACCATGAAGAAATTATTCCTGACTTTAGGATTGGCTGCTCTGGTAGCTACGGGTAGCTGGGCCCAAGATTCCGAGAAACGTCCCATTACGGCTGCTGAATACGAGGCTGCCAAGAAAATAGCAGTTAAGAACCTCGAAAAGGACACGTACGTGAAAGCGGGTAATTTTATTCTGGACCGTTCGGGTGATCCTTTCGTCTTTAAGTTTTCGGACGGTACCGAACGTCGGGTATACCTGTACAAACTCTTCGAAACGGAGAAAATGTCCGAGCTGGGCATGTACGCGATTTACACGACGCCCAAAGATGGTAAGCTGAAAGCCTTTCCGTTACCCAGTCCGGATGCTACGGGCGAAGTATGGGGCAAATACATCGATGACCTGAAGTACGGCGAAGAAGCCATGAAGGGCCTTTCTTCCTGCATCGCCTTTGCCCTGACGAAATCAGGGGTAGGGGGTGCTCCAGCCGCCGCTCAGGAAGGACAGAAAATTGAGTACTGCTTCCCAGCGGATGCGTTAGTGACCCTGGCCAACGGTACCACAAAAGCTATTGCTACGATTACAGCGGGCGACCAGATTCAGAGCTACAATGCCACTACGAACGTACTGGAAACGGCTACGGTAGAGAAACTGGATATTCACGCCAATCAGTCGTTTGCCCTGACTCGTTTGACCTTGATGGATCCGGCAGCTAAACTGACGGCTTCTCAATCTACGCAGTGGGAATCGGTGAGCCTGGAAGCTACGGCCAATCACCCCGTACTGACGACCAGCGGCGTCAAACGCATGAGCGAAGTGAAAGTGGGCGATACGCTCTATCACCGTGATGCCCAGACCAACGTGCTTAAACCCTACGATGTATTCCTGACGCAATCGGCCATTCGTTCGGTTGACAACGTATACAACGTCAAGACTGATAAAGCTACGTACCTGGTAAACGGCACCGTAGTGATGGTCAAATAAGTAAACAACTCCCTTAACCAAAACTTGAACCAGCCCCCGCTTTTACGAAGGTGGGGGCATTTTTGTGCAACATTTTACGAACTTCCTGCATCCTTTACTAAAACGAACGCTACTAATGAAGAGATTTACTTTACTCACCAGTATGGCCGCTTTGGCCTTTTCGTATCAGGTACAGGCCCAGAATTGGCAGAAAACCCGTCCCGCAAGCGGATTTAATGGCATTCAGGTCAGCCACGGGATTGATCTGTACCTTACCCAAAGCTCCGCTGAAAGTCTGCGTCTGGAAGCGAAAGGCGTGGAAGAAGACGAAGTCGTCTCCGAAGTGAAAGAGGGCGTACTGGTGTTGCGAATCAATCGGGAGTCAGGCATGGGCAACTGGGGTAAAAACCGTTCGGTAAAGGCGTATGTATCCTTCAAAACGCTCGAAAAATTGCGGGCGGGTGGTGGCTCAGACGTGTACACCCAGGGGACGCTGAACGTAGGAGATTTATCCGTAGATCTTGGCGGTGGATCGGATGCTCGTATGGATTTGAAAGCCAATCATTTTTCAATTTCAGCGGGCGGCGGTTCCGATGCCGATTTATCCGGCAGTGCTCAGGTATTTGACGTCTCCGCCAGTGGTGGGTCGGATGTCAAGGCTACGGGATTTAAAGCTGACGTCGTACGCGTAAAGGCGTCGGGAGGCTCGGATGCTCACGTATACGCCACTAAAGAGATTTCGGCAGAGGCGAGTGGCGGAAGTGATGTTTATTACGCGGGTGGAGCAAAAACCGTATCGGTTCGAAAATCGGGCGGCAGTGATGTGACCCGGCGGGATTAATGGAAAATAAGGTTAGACGGAAGATTCCCTGCCTAAAGCGTTCCTATGAAAAGAGAAACCCCGCGTAGCAGGCGGGGTTTCTCTTTCAGGGAATATTCGTGCGAAACGAAGGAATGAAAGGCATAGGAGCATTGTCACTAAATCGGCAACGCTGATCCAACGCGATTCGGAGTCGGAACATGTACTCCGCCCGGGGTATTTCAATGGCTCCGTACCGCTTCACATTATCATTGATAAACTGCGTATCAAGTAAGTAGTACTGACGTTCGCGTAAGCGTTCGATCAGGTAATGAAAGGCTACTTTCGACGCATTGGGAGCGTTGTAGAACATGGATTCCCCAAAAAACGCCCCACCAATCGACACCCCGTACAAGCCACCCGCGAGTTCATTGTCCACGTAGGCTTCGACGGAGTGAGCAAAACCCAGGCGATGAAGATCGGTATAGGCCTGAATGATTTCTTCGGAAATCCAGGTGCCTTCCCCATCCGCCCGCGTACGGGCACAGCCCCGCATGACGCCTTCAAAATCCGAATTGATCCGAATGGAAAAGGTATTTTTGTTCAAAATGGGTCGTAGGGACTTGGCGGGTTTGTACGTATCAATGGGAATAGTGGCCCGCGGCTCCGGTGAATACCAATACAGGGTTCCATCCGCGTCCGCCATCGGGAAAATGCCATTCATGTAACCGTAGATAAGATCCTCTGCTGTCAGATTCGTCATATCCGATCTATAAAAAATTTAACCCACCTACCGAACTACTTCGGCCTAACCAGCGGTTATAGGGAAAATAAATAAAAAATTGATAATATTGGTGTGAAGTAATTAGTTTTTTCTAAACTTTGCATCGTTTTCAGAAACATCTCTTCTAAAGGAAATGAAATCACGGGCCATCATCGAGCCTTTTTTCGCTACCCAGCCACCGCGGCGGCCATTCTTCAGGCCGGAACGACGGAGGCCGGTACGCCTGTGATTTTTGGCCGTCCGGCACACTATTTTCTTCCAGTATTGGTTGTATGAGTCGTTAAGCAAGGCTGTCTGACAAACAGTCAGTGTACTTTCATTCAACACGAGTTTCCTGTTTAAGTAATCAAATGAACGAATATAAAGTCCAGGTTGCCTCGAAAGAGCATCTGTACCTAGCTGAAGAAATTTGCTGGCACATGGAAGAAAGTGCCAAGCAACGCGGTACTGGTATTGCGAAGCGGTCGCCTGAGTACCTCCGCCGCAAGATGGAGGAAGGAAAAGCCATTGTTGCCATGACCCGTAAGGGCGAGTGGGTGGGTTTCTGCTACATCGAAACCTGGGATCACGGCAAATTTGTGGCTAACTCAGGATTAATCGTCCACCCCGATCACCGCAAAAGTGGTATTGCGAAAATGATCAAGGAAAAAGCCTTTGAACTTTCGCGTACTAAATACCCGAACGCCCGGATTATTGGCATTACCACGAGTCTGGCCGTGATGAAGATCAACTCGGAGCTAGGTTACAAACCAACTACCTTTAGCGAATTACCCGTAGATGAAGCCTTCTGGAAAGGCTGTTCATCCTGCGTGAATTTTGACGTGCTCAGCCGTACAGGTCGTAAGCACTGCCTTTGCACGGGCATGATGTTCGATCCTTCCTGGGAGAAAGAAAAAGAGAAAAAGACGAAGTGGAATTTCCTGAAAAATGCGAAAATCTACGAGCGTTGGAACAAGATCAAACAACGGCTGCTGTTGAGGCATCACGAAAAAGAAGAAATAGAGGAGCCCGTTCTCTAGGATTTATTGACGGTTACTGGGTAACTGTTCTTCGTTCGTTATAATTTTGGCGGGTGGGAAGCGATTCCTTCCCGCTTTTTTTAAGTGTCTTTCGGATGGAAATTGATCTCAATTTCTGCCCTTTCCATAACCAGGAACGCGGACTCGCATCTGCAATCCACTGTCTACATTCAAAAAAATGAGTAAACCCAAAGTTGTATTGGCGTATAGTGGTGGTCTGGACACCTCTTTCTGTGTAAAATACCTGTCGGATGATCAGGGTTATGAAGTGCACTCCGTACTGGTTGATACGGGTGGCTTTACGCTGTCGGAACTCCAGACCGTAGAACGGAACGCCTATGAATTAGGGGTAGCCAGTCACGCTACGCTCGACGTAGTGAACGACTATTACGACAACTGTCTGAAATATCTGGTATTCGGAAACGTACTGAAAAACAATACGTATCCCTTGTCGGTAAGTGCCGAGCGGGTATTTCAGGCACTGGCCGTAGCCGAATACGCCAAGCAAATTGGAGCGAAAGCAGTTGCTCACGGCAGTACCGGAGCCGGAAACGATCAGGTTCGCTTTGATATGGTATTCCGGATTGTGGTACCGGACGTGGAAATCATCACGCCCATTCGCGACCTGCGACTGAGCCGGGAGGCAGAGATTGAGTACCTGAAAGAAAAAGGCGTACAACGTGACTGGACGAAGTCCGCGTACTCCATCAACAAAGGGTTGTGGGGAACGTCGGTAGGGGGCAAGGAAACGTTGACCTCCGATGGATTTTTACCCGAAGAAGCCTGGCCGACCCAATTGCAGCGGCAGGATATGGAATCCCTGACGCTGGATTTTGTACACGGTGAATTGAAAGGTGTGAACGGCGAAACGTTTGAAAATCCAGTGGATGCCATTCGGAAATTACAGGAAGTAGCCGCTCCCTTCGCCGTAGGTCGGGACATTCACGTGGGTGATACGATTATCGGAATCAAGGGACGGGTTGGTTTTGAGGCTGCCGCTCCCCTGATCATCATCAAAGCTCACCACGCTCTGGAAAAACACGTACTGACCGAGCAGCAGATCTATTTCAAGGAAATGCTTTCGGGTAACTACGGTACCCTGTTGCACAAAGGCCAATTCCTGGAGCCAGCCATGCGGGATCTGGAAACCTTCCTGCAAAGCACGCAGGAGCACGTAACGGGCAAAGTAAACGTCCAGTTGCAGCCGTACCGCTTCTTCGTGACGGGTATCGAGTCGCCCTATGATCTGATGAGTAATGTCTTCGGCAGCTACGGTGAAATGAACAATGCCTGGAGTGGCGATGACGTACGTGGCTTCTCGAAAATTGCCTCGAATCAGACCATGATTCACCGTAAAATCACTGAATTGAACGATAAATAAGGTGGATGGTTGGTTGTTGTTAGTGGTTTGTAGAGGAAAGTTCAAGAAAAACTGAAAACGGTAGACTACAAACTGAAAACTAGTAACGAACAACAATCAACTACTACCGAACTACTATTCATGAAGATTGGCATTATTGGAGCGGCTGGTTATACGGGGGGCGAATTGCTTCGCATTCTGATTCATCACCCCGAAGCAACCATTGCTTACGCTCATTCAAATAGTCAGGCGGGCAAACCCGTAGCGTCTACGCACACGGATTTGTTCGGTGACACGGATTTAACGTTTGCGGAACACTTTCATACGGATGTAGACGTCGTATTTCTGTGTTCGGGACACGGCGAATCGAAGAAGTTCCTGGCTGCAAATCCCGATTTTGAAAACGTACGGATCATTGATTTGAGTACGGATTTCCGGGACGAGTCCAACGGCTTCGTATACGGCTTGCCCGAACTGCAACGCGAGGTGATTCGTCAGGCTCGGAAGGTTGCCAATCCGGGTTGCTTTGCGACCAGTATCGAATTGGCTCTGTTGCCGCTGGCCCAGGCTGGTTTGCTGAAGGACGAGGTACACGTATCCGCCGTAACCGGCAGTACGGGAGCCGGACAATCGCTCAGTGCGACGAGTCACTTCAGCTGGCGGAATAACAACATGAGTATCTACAAAGCCTTTACGCACCAGCACCTGACCGAAATCGGGATGGTACTGCGAAAGGGACAGGCTGATTTCACGCAGAAAATCAACTTTATTCCGTACCGGGGCAACTTCACGCGGGGTATCATGGCCAATGTGTATACGGATTTTGCGGGTACGCTGGAAGAGGCGACGAAGCTCTATACCGATTACTACGCCACGCATCCTTTTACGCACGTGAGTCCGGCGAGTATCGATGTGAAACAGGTCGTGAATACCAACAAAGGTCTGATTCATCTGGAAGTACACGAAGGACAATTGCTGGTCACCAGTATCATCGATAACCTGACGAAAGGGGCTTCCGGTCAAGCTGTACAAAATATGAATCTGATGTTTGGACTGGATGAAAAAGCCGGTCTGAATCTGAAATCAGTCGGTTTTTAGGAAGTTTGAAAGTGTTTGAAGAGTTTCAGGTTTGAATACGTATAAAGTTTGAATAAGGTTAAGGATTAGATACAGATCAGTATCAGATTTGAAATGTCTCAAACCTCGAACTTTCTCAAACCTGAAACCATAAAAATAACAAAGCATGAATCCATTCAATGTTTACCCGCTCTACGACATCGAGCCTGTGAAAGCTCAGGGTAGTTATTTGTGGGATAAAAAAGGGGATCAGTACCTGGATTTGTACGGCGGCCACGCCGTCATTTCGGTGGGTCATTCACATCCGTATTACGTAGAAGCCCTGAAGCGTCAGCTTTCACAAATTGGATTTTACTCCAATTCCGTACAGATTCCCTTACAAAAGGAATTAGGCGAGAAGCTGGGGGCCCTTTCCGGTTACCCGGATTATTCCCTGTTTCTGGTGAATTCGGGGGCTGAGGCCAACGAAAATGCTCTGAAACTGGCTTCTTTCTACAACGGACGTAAGAAAGTAATCGCTTTTAAAGCGGCTTTCCATGGTCGTACGTCCGGAGCTGTAGCGGTTACAGATAACCCTTCCATTGTCGCTCCCATTAACGATAATTCGCACGTTACGTTCATCCCCTTCAATAATGTGGAGGCTTTGAAAGCCAACATGAGCGAAGAAATCTGTGCGGTAATTGTGGAAGGCATTCAGGGCGTCGGTGGTATTCACGTGACTTCCACGGAATTCCTGCAGGCTGCTCGCCAGTTATGCGATCAGTTCGGTTCCGTACTCATCCTGGATTCCGTACAGTGCGGGTACGGGCGGACGGGTAAGTTCTTCTCCCACCAGTTTACGGGTGTAGAACCTGATCTGATTACCACGGCAAAAGGAATGGGTAACGGCTTTCCGATTGGCAGCGTACTGATTTCACCCAAATTCCACGCCAAATTCGGTATGCTGGGTACAACCTTTGGAGGTAACCACCTGGCCTGTGCGGCGGCGGTTGCGGTGCTCGACATTATGAAAAACGAGAACCTGATCGAAAACGCCGAAAAGCAGGGAGCCTACCTGTTTGAGCAACTCAAAGGTATCAGCGGGATCAAGGAGTTACGCGGTCGCGGTTTGATGATCGGTATCGAATTTGAACAGCCCGTCGATAAAATCCGGGACACCCTCTTGTTCGAACATAAAATTTTCTGTGGCTACGCGGGCAAGCACACCCTGCGTCTGCTGCCGAGTCTGGCCATCGGTCAGGCCGAAAGCGATCAATTCCTGGAAGCACTCGATCAAGTATTGGCGGTAAACGCTTAGCTAGTTTACAGTTTTCGGTTGATCGTTTTCAGTCTTCTGAAACGTTTAACTGAAAACTGTAAACAGCCAACTGAAAACTGTAAACTCAACCAATGAAACAATTTCTTTCCGTTCATGATGTTCCTGACCTGCCGGGATTAGTGCAGGAAGCTCTTTGGCTGAAACAGAACCCCTATGCCGACGAAAACCTGGGACGGCATAAAACGCTGGGCTTACTATTCTTTAACGCCAGTCTTCGCACCCGGCTGAGTACGCAGAAAGCAGCCGAAAACCTGGGTATGAAGGTGATGGTAATGAACGTTACCACGGATTCCTGGGGGCTGGAATTTGAAGATGGAGCGATCATGAACGGAAATAAGGCCGAACACGTCAAGGAAGCGGCCGCTGTCGTAGGGCAGTACTGTGACATCATTGGCGTACGGAGTTTTCCTTCGCTGACCGATCGGGAGAAGGATTACCAGGAGCAGGTCATCAAGCAATTTGTCAAGTACGCCGGGGTACCGATTCTGAGTCTGGAGTCGGCGACACGACACCCGTTGCAATCCTTTACAGATCTGATTACGATCGAGGAAACGAAAACAGTGGCTCGTCCGAAAGTAGTACTGACCTGGGCTCCGCACGTCAAGGCACTGCCCCAGGCCGTACCTAACTCCTTTGCCGAGTGGATGAATGCTGCCGACGTGGATTTTGTGATTACCCATCCTGAAGGCTACGCTCTGGCTCCCGAGTTTTCCGGCAATGCCCGTATCACGCACAATCAACGCGAAGCCTTCGAAGGAGCTGATTTCATTTACGCGAAAAACTGGTCTTCGTACGAAACCTACGGCCAAATCATCAACAGTGATCCAGCCTGGATGATTACGCAGGAGAAAATGGGACTGACGAATCAGGCCAAGTTCATGCACTGCCTGCCCGTTCGCCGGAATCTGGTGGTCGAAGACGCCGTACTGGATTCAGCCAATTCAATTGTTATTCAGGAAGCTGGAAACCGCGTGTGGGCTGCTCAGGCCGTACTCAAGCGAATGTTACAAGCTTAATCATAGACGGAAGGGTATGCGGGTAAAAACCTGTATACCCTTTTTTTTACTCGAACCTTCATGCTCACGGTTATTAAAATTGGTGGAAACGTGGTCGATAACCCGACCCTCCGCCAGCAGTTTTTAGCGGATTTTGCGGCCTTGCCCTTGCCCAAGATTCTGGTACACGGGGGCGGAAAAATTGCTACGCAGGTGGCAGTCAAACTGGATGTGGAGACGGTGATGGTGGAAGGTCGCCGTGTGACCGATGCTGCCATGCTGGATGTCGTCACGATGGTGTACGGGGGACTCGTTAATAAACAACTCGTCGCTCAGCTACAGGCTCTCGATTGTAACGCTCTGGGGCTAACCGGAGCCGATGGCGGGATTATTCGTTCAAAAAAACGGACGGGCTGGAATGTTGATTATGGTTTTGTAGGCGACATTGAGTCGGTAAATGAGGAGCAGATCAAGCGTTTTCTGGAAGTAGGACTGGTTCCCGTCTTCGCCCCGCTGACCTTTGACCCGGCTCTGGCTTCCATGCTCAATACCAACGCTGATACCCAGGCTCAGGCCGTTGCGGTGGCGTTAGCGAAGCATTTTGAAGTTAATTTAGTATATTGTTTCGAAAAAAAAGGCGTACTGACTAATCCTGAAGACGATACGACCGTCATATCCGAACTGTATCCGGGTACTTACACTGAGCACAAAGCCTCCGGAGCCATTTACGCCGGGATGATTCCGAAGCTGGATAATGCTTTCAAGGCCCTTCATGATGGCGTTAAACAGGTTACCATCTGCCACGCCACCGATCTTCGACAGGCCGTTAGCGAAGGCACCACCGGTACCCGGATCCGACTTACTGAGTAAAAGCCATTCCGCCCGAATGGTCTGTTTAAACCACCGCAATTGTAACAACACCGTATGAAATCACTTTTTGACTCTCGTGTTCATGGCTTCTTGATTGGTACTGCTGTGGGAGATGCTATGGGTGTTCCGGTGGAATTTACAACGCGTAATTTTCTAAAAAACAAGCCCGTTGAAGGCATGCGAGCCTACGGCACGCACCACCAGCCCGCCGGTACCTGGTCGGATGATAGTGCTCTGACCTATCAAACCATCGAAACACTGATCCAGGGGCTGGATTACCGAACTCTGGCAAACCGCTTTTTAAACTGGTATCTTTACGGGGACTGGACGGCTCATGGCTCGGTCTTTGACATTGGTATTTCCACCCGTAACGCTCTGGATCGACTGGAGCAGGGCGTAGAACCCCTGAAGGCGGGCGAAACGAGTGAGCTCTGTAATGGCAACGGATCGCTTATGCGAATCCTGCCCCTGGCTTTCTACTTTCATTACCAGCAGCCGAAGTTGAGTCTGGATGAACGTTTTGCGATTGTACGCAACGTATCAAGCCTGACCCACGGTCACATTCGTTCGGTGATTGCCTGCTTTGTACTGGTTTCCTTTGCTCAGGAACTCCTGGCGGGTAAGGAAAAAGTAGAAGCTTACCGGACGATTCAGCAATCGCTGGGTTCGTTTCCCGAGCAGATTTGTTCGGCGGATGAATGCGAACTGTTTGCCCGTATTTTAAAAGAAGACCTTATACAATTATCGGAAAAGGAAATCTACTCTTCTGGTTACGTACTGCATTCGCTGGAAGCCGCACTTTGGAGTTTTCTGACGACTGACACGTATTCGGATGCCGTCCTGCGGGCCGTAAATCTGGCAGATGATGCCGATACCACGGGTTCCGTTACGGGCGGTCTGGCCGGACTCTATTACGGACTGGAAGGTATTCCGGTCAACTGGGTGCAAACGCTGGCCCGTCTCGAAAACATCGAAGACTTAGCTGGGCGATTTACCCGTTTTCTTCATTCATAAAGAAGGAGGCACACGACCCCTTTTAAATTAGTAAGTATGGCTCAGCTTCTTGAAAGCCTCACTGTTGATTCCATTGAATTACTCAAACGTCTGATCGCGACGCCCTCCTTTAGCCGCGAAGAAGATCAGACGGCGTATCTGCTGGAAGAATTTTTCCGGGAACGGAACATGCCCTTTTCCCGATTGAATAACAACCTGTGGTCCCGGAATAAATACTACAATCCGGATTTACCGACGGTACTGCTTAATTCGCACCACGACACGGTAAAACCCAACCCGAAGTGGACCCTTGATCCGTTCAATCCTTTGGTGGAAGACGGAAAACTCTTCGGATTGGGCTCCAATGATGCCGGAGGCTGTCTGGTTTCCCTGCTGGCTACGTTCTGCTACTTCTACCATCGGACGGATTTAGCGTACAACATTGTCTTTGCGGCTTCGTCGGAAGAAGAAGTTTCCGGAGCCAACGGCATGGAACTGTTGTGGAATTCCGGAAACCTGGGGTCGATTGACTTTGCCATTGTGGGTGAACCCACGCAAATGCACCTGGCCATCGCCGAAAAAGGTTTACTGGTACTCGATTGTATGGCTCAGGGAAAAGCAGGTCACGCGGCTCGAGAAGAAGGAGAAAATGCTTTGTACAAAGCTCTCGACGACATTGCCTGGGTACGTTCGTATGAATTCCCCAAGGAATCGCCGATGCTGGGAAAAATGAAAATGACGGCTACGGTGATTCGTACCGAAAACCAGCAACATAACGTCGTTCCAGCCAATTGCTATTTTACGCTTGACGTACGCGTAACGGATCAATATACCTTGGAAGAAGCCTGTGACATTATCCAGGCCCATATGAAATCGGAAGTACAGGCCCGTTCGGTACGGTTGCGGCCTTCGAGTATTCCTCTGGAACACCCCGTTGTGCAGGCGGGCATTCAACTGGGACGCACAACTTACGGTTCACCCACCACGTCCGATCAGGCCGTGATTGGCTGTGCTTCCCTGAAAATGGGTCCCGGCGATTCGGCTCGCTCGCACCAGGCCGATGAATTTATCTATTTGCACGAAATCGAAGAAGGAATTCAGTTGTACGTTGAAATGCTTAAGTACGTAGTGCTGGCGAAAGGGGGACTAGCCTGATCGACAAGAAATCTGCGTATTTCTTCGGAGAAAAGAATCTTTTTGCCGATTTTTGAATTCAATAGAATCATTCTAAATATTATGGAGCAAAAGGAAACCACTCCCGGCTGGAAAGGTTGGATTAAGCGTTTGGGTTGGGCCGGCTTTTTCTTCTTTCTGATTAAAGGCTTACTCTGGCTCGCCGTTGGCTACTTCGGATTTAAGATTTTTGAATAATACATTCTACCAAAAGAAAGGCTAACTCTCATTGGAGTTAGCCTTTCTTTTGGTGTATAGGATTGGCTCCATTAAATCAGCTTTACATGGAGAAGCTCTTTCGTACGCACCCAGATAAAGCCGACAATAACGAGCGTAAGACTCCCACCAATGAGTACGGAAGGGACCGTACCGAAGGTTTTAGCCAGTAAGCCCGATTCAAATGCTCCGATTTCATTGGAAGTACTGACGAAGATACTGTTAACCGAAAGTACGCGTCCCCGGATCTCGTCGGGTGGAACCAGTTGGAGAATAGCCTGACGAATGACTACACTGATACTGTCAAACGCTCCCGTTAGGAAAAGCATCGTTACAGAAAGCCAGAAGTGCGTTGATAGGGCAAAAACGATGGTAGCGATACCGAATCCTGCAACGGCAATGAGCATGTTTAACCAGGCTCTGCGTACGGGCGAGTACACGGCAGTCGCTACGAGCGTTAGTACGGCTCCGATAGAGGGAGCGGCTCGCAGAATACCCAAGCCTTCAGCTCCTACATGAAGAACATCCTCGGCAAAAACGGGCAGGATCGCTACGACTCCGCCAAACAATACGGCCACCAGATCCAGCGAAATGGAGTAGAGGAGGAGCTTATTCCCGAACACAAATGTGATCCCTTCCCGAATGCTCTGCCAGACGCTAAGCTGTTCTTCTGCTTCCGACACTTCAGGAATGGGTTTCTTTTTGATGAATAAAAACAAAAGAAAGACCAATCCTAATCCAGCAATCACCAGCCACATGGTACCCGCCATACCCATCCAGGCATAAAGAAATCCAGCAAGCCCCGGCCCCAGAATGGCTCCCGTTTGCCAAAACGAACTGTACCAGGATGCCGCGTTAGGATAGACTTCACGAGGAGTGAGGAATGCTTTCAGAGAAGAAGTAGCTGGGCTATAAAAGCCACGGGCTAATCCAATCAATGCAACTACGCAATAGATAATGGTGAGTAGAAAAGTATCCGGATGAGCGGCCCGCGTTTCGGGCAATGTAGCCCAATGCAGAATAAACGAACCCACCAGTATGACGAGCAAACTCAGTAAGATGATTCGTTTCTTATCATACTTGTCTGCGAAGTGTCCACCCAGCAACGCCAATGAAATGTAAGGAATGGCTTCTGCAAGGCCTACTAGCCCCAAGGCCAGCGGATCGTGCGTAATCCGGTAAATTTCGTAGCCTAAGACAACCTCCTGAATCAGGATGGCGGTAGTGAAGAAGAAACTGGCTAGACCAAAAAAGGTAAATTCCCGGTAACGCAGGGCGGCAAACGGATCAGTAGGGTAAGCATTCATGCGAACGAATAGAGCTGTTAGAAAGAAATTCCATGCAATGCTACAAACGTATAGTTAAAAAACGCATTAAAAGAAAAAAGAGGTCGCTGTACAGCGACCTCTTT
>NZ_NMPS01000206.1:0-13707 GCF_002261125.1 Siphonobacter sp. BAB-5385
AACTATCAACTATCAACTATCAACTATCAACTAAACCTCCACCGTACCTTCAAAAACCCGTTCAGCGGGGCCGATCAGGTAAATATTTTCAAAAGCATCCGCACGGGTTTGTTCGAAGCTCACTTCCAGATTACCACCCAATACTTTAATCTTAATGGGACTTTCCATACCCAGCTTCACATGAGCCGTGAGAGCACAGGCCGTTACACCCGTGCCGCAGGAATACGTTTCGTCCTCCACGCCCCGCTCGTAGGTACGAACAAACAGCTGTTGATCGCCCTGCTGCTCCACAAAGTTGACATTCGTACCGCCCCGTTTTACCCACTCCTCCGAGTACCGGATAGCGTAGCCTTCCTGATACACCTTAAAGTCCTGCAAATTCTCCCTGAAAGCCACCACATGGGGTGAACCCGTATTCATGTAGGCATAGTCCGGATGTTCTTCCAACCCTTTGACATTACTCATCTTCAGCGAAATCTGCTCGCTGGTTACTAACGCTTCGTGTTCACCATCCACGGCAATAAACCGCGTCTGATCGCCGATGACACCCAAATCATGGGCAAAACGTACCGTAGCCCGTCCGCCGTTGCCGCACATGGAACCTTCGCCGCCGTCGGCATTGAAGTATTTCATCCGGAAATCGTAGGCTTCGTCGTTTTGTAACAGAATCAGTCCGTCCGCTCCAATGCCAAACCGTCGGTGACATAAGTGAGCAATCCGCTCTTTATCAATGGGAAAGGTACCCGCCCGATCATCAATCATGATGAAATCGTTGCCCGTACCCTGGTATTTGTAAAATGAAATATTCATCGTGAATCGACTAAAAAGAAGGACGTGTTCATCGAGAACACGTCCTGATCAAAATTGATTCTTTAAGATCGTCAATTAGTAGGCATCCTCCCAGGATACCGCCACCTGACGCTGTTCGCCCAAGCCTTCGATACCGAGTTCTACGATATCGCCGGGTTTCAGGTAGACGGGAGGGTTAAAGCCCAGTCCCACACCCGGAGGCGTACCCGTTGAAATCACGTCACCCGGAAGCAATGTCATAAACTGACTCAGGTAACTAATGATTTGCGGTACTTTGAAAATCATCTGAGCCGTTGTAGAGTTCTGGTACGTCTGACCGTTCACTTTCAGCCACATCGGCAGACTATCCACGTCGTCGAGTTCATCCGGGGTTACCAGGTAGGGGCCCATCGGACCGAAGGTGTCGCAACCTTTACCTTTGTCCCACTGACCCCCGCGTTCGAGCTGAAACTCCCGCTCCGAGTAGTCGTTCATCACGGCATATCCGGCGATGTAATCCTCAGCTTCTTCTTCCGTTACGTAGCTACATTCCGCACCAATAACGACGGCCAGTTCCACTTCCCAATCCGTCTTAACGGAATTACGGGGAATGATTACGTCGTCGTTCGGGCCACAAAGAGCCGTCGTAGCCTTGAAGAATACGATGGGTTCCTGAGGAATCGGAGCGTTGGTTTCCTTCGCGTGATCGGCGTAATTCAGACCAATGCAAATGATTTTCGACGGACGAGCCACGCAGGAAGCATACTCGATCGGACCTTCCAGAGCTTGCAATTCCGAAGTTCCGTATTGTTCGAGGTAGTCCTCCAGTACGGACAGGCCTTCTTCTTCAAAGAAGATTTCGTCCAGATCATATGCTCCGGTTTCTTCGCCCAGGGCTTCGAAAAAGGCTTCTAAGCTGTACGCTTTTCCGTCCAGAAGAATGCCGGGTACAACATCCTCATCGGTGATGTAGCGAAAAAGTTTCATTCGTTATTTCAAGTTTAGATACTGCAAAAGAATCGTTTAGTCTTTCAGTATGGTCCCTCAAAGGTATACTTTCTTCTTGGGCCATTGAGCAGAGACCTTTATTTACTTTGTCTGTACTTCGATAATGGTGTCCCAGTCGCTCATCGTTACGCCGTCCAGATACACAAACAAACCTTCCGCTTGCTGCTTGAATTTCAACGGTTTTTTACCTTCAAAGGCTGTGATACTATTAACCTTGGGCGTAAAATTGGGAACGAACAAAACATTCGTCATGGGCTTCTTCAGGATGTGAAGAAAGTGACGAGTATCGCCCTTTTTCGTACTCACGCCCCATTCCTGTGGTGGAATGAGTCCACCCCGGGTGCCATAAATCGTTTCACCATGGGTTTTGAGCCAATTGCCTACGGCTTCGAGTCGGTCAACAAATTCGGGTTGAATCTCTCCGTTGGGCATGGGGCCTACATTCAGTAACAGGTTGGCATTACGGCCCGCAGCACCCACCAGATACCGGACGATCTGTTCCGGAGATTTGTACCGCTGGTCCCGCAGGTCGAATCCCCAGGAGCCATTCAGCGTTTCGCAGGTTTCGAGCGGCAATTGACTAACAGAACTTGTATTATAGCCAAAGGTATTCTGGCCGGGCAGATCCCGCTCGAACATCTGAAAATCTTCGCCTTCAAAAGGCGTTACGTGGTGATTATTACCGATCAAAGCGGCGGGTTGCAGACGGTGAATGAGATCGTAGGTGCGACGTAAATGCCAGTCGACGTGCGTTTTGCGGGCCTGTTTTTCGTGCTCATCCAGGGCCTGATCCCACCAGCCATCAAACCAGATTCCGGCAATTTTTCCGTACGAACCACTCAGTAATTCCGTTAGCTGAGCGTCCATGTACTGAAGGTATTTTTCGAAATCGCCCGATTCAGGCCGTCCCGTTTGCCGTCCGGTTTTCCCCGGGGAAAATAATCGGGATGGTGCCAGTCCAGATGCGAATGGTACAGAAACAGCTTGATGCCTTCCTTCTCACACTCGTCGGCCAGTTGTTTGAGGACGTCTTTTTTGTACGGCGTCGCATCCACGATGTTGTACGGCGAAACGTTCGAATGCCACATCGCAAAGCCGTCGTGGTGTTTGCTGGTGAGCGTGATGTATTTCATCCCCGCATTTTTGGCAATCTGTACCCAGCGTTTGGCATCATACGCCGTTGGATTAAAGAACTTAGGCAGTTTCTCGTAGGCTGACACGGGAATGTTCTGAATATTCATGGCCCATTCGCCATCGCCCAGAATGCTGTAGACGCCCCAGTGAATGAACAAACCATAGCGGGCATCCTGAAACCACTGCCGGGCCGCCAGGTTTTCGGGACTGGGTTGGTACGCTTGTCCAAACGAAATTCGCAGGAAGGAGAGGCAAATAAAGCTGGTAAGCAGAAGTCTTTTCATCGGTTTAGAAACGAAACATCCCGGAAATGTCGGGTTTCCGGGATGAGATAATGAGCTTACAGTTGTTCGATTACTTTCGCCATTTGTTCGGCTACAAACTGATTGCCCGTATCGTTGAGGTGCACCCGATCCGTCGTCAGAATGCCTTTCTCTTCGTTTTTCGGATTGTTTTTCAGGTTGTATTCCATGAATGCTTTCCGCAAATCCACGACGGGAAGGTTGTTTTTCGCCGCCAGATTCCGGATGATTTGGCTGTAACGGTTCAGGTCACCGTCCTGCTGGTTGGTATTATCCGGGCGTTCGCCAATCGAGGCGGGGGTCGTCAGGGCTACTTTGATATTCTGAGCCTTGAGTTTGTTAATGATCGCCTGATAAAACTTCTCAAACTTGTCGGGATCCGTACCCGTGCCCGAGCTAGCTTTATGCCAGACATCGTTCACCCCCACCCAGATGACTACGGCATCGGGTTTCTGAGCCAGTACGTCCTCGTCCATCCGCAGGTACAAATCGTACACTTTATTACCACCAATGCCTTTACCCACCAGTTCGTACTTGCTTTTATCCAGCATACTGGCCAGCTTGGTGATGTACCCGGTGGGGCTTACGCCTGCCTGAGTAATGGAGTCACCGAAGAAGATGATTTTCTTGGGTTTATCGGCCCGAAAGGCAAACAAAAGCGTACTCAGGCTTAACAGCGTTAGTAATTTTTTCATGAGCGAATAGAGGAGTTAATAAAAGATAGACTAGTTATTCAAGGTAGTAAAACCGCCGTCAATTGGGTAATCGACACCCGTAATGAACGAAGCTGCATCCGAGCAAAGGTACAAAGCCAACTGAGCAATTTCTTCGGGTTTCGCCATCCGACCGATGGGCTGCGTAGCCGAGAGTTTCTGGAACATTTCTTCTTCCTGACCCGGATAATTTTTCGAGATGAAGCCATCCACGAAGGGCGTATGCACGCGGGCGGGGGAGATGCTGTTGCAACGAATGTTATCCTTCAGGTAATCCTTCGCTACGGATAAGGTCATGGCGTGAATGGCTCCCTTGCTCATGCTGTACGCAAAACGATCCGGAATACCGACCAGAGCCGCAATGGACGCCAGGTTCAGAATGACGCCACCGCCCTTAGCCTTCATTTTTGGCACGGCGGCAAAGAGGCTGTTATACGCTCCCTTGACATTAACATTGTAGATACGGTCGAGGTCCGCTTCGGTCGTTTTTTCCAGATTACCGACGTGGGCGATACCCGCGTTGTTGACCAGAATGTCGAGCGAGCCAATGGCCTCGAAAACGGCCAGTACTTCGCCCTGATTCGTTACGTTGACGGCGTGTACGGTTACCTTACCACCGGCTGACTCAATTTCCTGAGCCGTCGCCTGAGCCCCTTCCGCACTCAGATCCAGAATATGTACATGAGCACCCTGACTGGCAAATTCGACACTAATGGCCCGGCCAATACCACTGCCACCGCCGGTAATGGCCGCCGTTTTTCCGGCAAGACTAAATACACTCATCCTTGTTGTTGGTTTTTGTAAGAAAAGACCAGATCGAGGGCGGTAATACCCTATTTAGATCGGCATTTTTACTGCGGCCACAAGTTTCGTGTAATTCCTGGAAAAAAGAATGGATAGAAGAAAATACATATAAAAGGCAGGCGGGGCTGGTCCGTTACCAAAGGCCTTGTAGGGATCGTTTAACGTTTGAAAGGTTTCAGAAGTTTGACACTACCGAAGGATTTCAGCGTCCCGGTAAACCCCGAAGGGGTGGCCCCTGTTGTAACCAGGGGCTTCGACCCCTGGCCTGGAACCGAAACCTAGAAATTAAACTTCCGCTTTACCACGGAGAAAAACCAGCCGACCAGAAAGGCGACAATACAGCCCAAGGTTACTTCCGAGGTACGGAGAAGGGCAATTTCAAGAGCATCCTGCCAGGAAGCTTGCTGAAAAATCGCTGGCGTCATGACAGCAATTACCGTAGAGGGAGCCAGTTTCCAGCTAGAAGGATACCGTTTGATGAGTGTACCCATGAAGATGGCTACCGCAATGGCTAGAAAGAGGGAAAAGATATTAACACCCGTCAGGACGATAAAAACAATACCAATCAGACAGCCGCTAATAGTATTAATAATCCTGGAAATCGTATTGCGACGTAGATCACCAAAATCAGGCTCGGAGACGATGGCTACTGAAATAAGTGCCCATTCTTTTTTCTCGATATGCAGTAAATCGAGTAACATCCAGGCAATGGCTGCTCCGAACAAAATCCGGAATGCGTATAAAAAAGTAGTCTTTTTGAGCTCGATTTCATCTAAAATTGTTTTTTCAAGCTCAATGATTCGTTTCTTGGGGTTGATAAGTGTTTTATAGATCATGGTACTTTTCGGGCTGTGACCAAACGGTCGTACTTTAATGGCTTCTATAAAATTAACGCACAAATAGCCTGAAGAGTTTTGAATATTTTTGTACTATTCTAATAATCTACGCAATCATTTGAACAAAATTCCCGGAATGACTGGTTTACGGATTCCTGAATCGAAATCCGGTGAATAATAGGGCTGTTGCCTTATCTTTGAATTCTACTCAACTTGAACCGATGCCTTATCTTGTTTTAGACCTGGAAATGACCGGAGGTGAACCCGGCTGGAATGAAATCATACAAATTGGAGCCGTTTTGTGCGATGATGACTGGAATGAACTGGGAACGTACCTGTCGAATGTCTATCCGGAAAACGAAGAAGCTTTCTCGGAATATTCAGCCAAAATTCACGGTCTGAGTCTGAGCGATCTCGACGACGCTCCCATGATTTACGACGTCATCCCACAATTTGAAGAGTGGATACTGGAAAAGCTCGGTCGCCTCCGGGGCCGTACCCAGACGCTGGATAATTCCCAGTATCTGCGGGATGTTATCATTAGCGGACAATCCGTCATCAACGATATTAATTTCCTGCGGTACGCCTACCGGGAAGAGAAAATTAAATGGCCGTATTCCAACAAACTGCTGGATCTGCATACGCTCGGCTATTTCACCTTTGAAGTACTGAAAGCCAATGGCAAACCTGTACCCAAGTCGCTAAGTCTGAAAGCCATTGCGGGTTATTTTGGACTGGAACGGGAAGACGCCGAATTTCACAATGCCCTCGAAGACGCTCAGCTGACTACGAAATCGTTCAAAGAAGTGTTTGCTCTGGCGAAAAAGTTTAAGCTGGCCGAGTAAGCAAGCAATAAACGACAAAGAGCCGATCCCACGGGATCGGCTCTTTGTCGTTTGGGTATAGCTTCAGGAAATTAATCCAGAGCGGCTACACCGGGAAGCGTTTTGCCTTCCATGTATTCGAGCAGAGCTCCACCACCCGTCGATACGTAGCTTACGCGGTCACCGTATCCGGCATTGTTTACCGCAGAAGCGGAATCACCACCACCGATGAGTGAGAAGGCTCCGTTTTCTTCGGTTGCCGTTACTACGTACTCCGCAATGGCGTTGGTACCTACAGCAAAGTTCGGGAATTCAAATACGCCCATGGGGCCGTTCCAGAGAATCGTCTTCGAATTCAGGATGGCTTCTTTGAATACTACGATCGACTGGTGTCCAATGTCCAGACCTTCCCAGCCCTCGGGAATTTGACCGGCGGGAACCGTCGTTTTGGTGGCGTCGTTGGAAAACTTATCGGCAATCACCGTATCCAGCGGCATCAGCAGGTTTACACCTTTTTCTTTCGCTTTTTCAATCAGCTCCAGAGCCAGCTCCATTTTGTCGTCTTCGTGGATGGAATTTCCGATTTGTCCACCCAAGGCTTTCGTGAAGGTGTAGGTCATACCGCCACCCAGAATCAGCGTATCCACTTTATCCAGCAGGCGTTCGATCACCAGAATTTTATCGGAGATTTTCGCTCCACCCATGATCGCCGTGTACGGACGCTCTACATTATCCAGAATCCGTTGAGCGTTGTCAAGTTCGGCTTGCATGACGTAACCGCTTACTTTGTCAGTAAAGAACTGACCGATTACCGCCGTTGACGCGTGGGCCCGGTGAGCTGTACCAAAAGCATCGTTTACCCAAACATCACCCAGGCGAGACAATTTCTCGGCAAAAGCTACATCTCCTTTTTCTTCTTCTTTGTAGAAACGGAGGTTTTCCAGCAGCAGGATTTCACCGGGCTGTAAGTTAGCGGCCTGATCTACAGCCTGCTGACCAATGGCATCATCGGCAAATTTTACCGGACGGTTGAAAATCAGCGACAGGGCATTAACCAGGTGTTTGAGCGAATATTTTTCGGTAGGACCATCTTTCGGACGACCCAGGTGCGACATCAGGATTACCGAACCACCGTCGTTCAGAATTTTCTGAATCGTGGGGATCGTAGCTTTGATGCGGGTATCGTCAGTAATTTCATAGCGGTCATTCAAAGGGACATTGAAATCTACGCGGACAAGTGCCTTTTTTCCGGCGAAATTGTACTGGTTCAGCGTCTTCATCAGATAGAATCAGAAGTTTAAATGAGTAATGGTAAGACCACGCGGTAACAAAGTTCTGAAGCGTTAGTCAAGAACGGAACAAATTTAGAAATTCGGCCAAACTTCCCTAAACCTGACGAGTTTTTAAGCGAAACCTCTTAAAAGTTTGCTAAAAAGATATACGCTGCAAGTCTGGGTACGCGGGCCGTTGTCGTTTCTAAAAAAGATTCTGCTTCCGTATTTAAAAAAACTATGCTCTATATTTGCGGCGTTCTTTGTAATGCCCGTCAATCGGATGGTTGGTTTCGTGGGGAGGTCTTCGCTCCCCAAGGAATGAAAAAGGAATCGTGTGTAAATCACGAGCAGACGTGCTACTGTAAGTACCCGTTTCGCCGCAGCGAAACACGTGCTACCCAAATTTCCCATTGTTCCGCGAGGAATGAGAAGGGGGGCCAGCATGGTACAAGCCAGGAGACTTGCCAACCTTCTCAATGGTCATGCCTTCACGACTAAGGCCTGATGCACGCATTGATTTTACAAATGTTGTAGGCGTTTCTTCGCCCGGTTCTGATGCTCAGAGCGGGGTCGAAAACGTGTATTCTTCTTCTGACGTTCAGCGACGAACGTGAGCCGGAGATCGTATGCCTAAGCATTCGTAACAATTCACCTTTTTTGGCGGGTTGGGTGTTTCAGAGGCGTTTTTTCAAACCCTTTTTTAACACAAACAACATGGTTACGCACAACCTGGGCTACCCCCGTGTGGGCAGCAAACGCGAACTGAAATGGGCCAGCGAACAATTCTGGGCCGGAAAAATCTCCAAAGACGAACTCCTCTGGGCCGGACGGCAGGTCCGTCGGCAAAACTGGCAAACGCAACAGGAAGCGGGTATCCAGTGGATTCCTTCCAACGACTTTTCATTTTACGATCAGGTACTGGATACGGCCCTGATGGTAGGAGCGGTACCCGAGCGTTACCAGTCGCTGATTGACGGCAAGAGTAATCGCGAGCTGGAAATCTACTTCGCTATGGCCCGGGGTATTCAGCAGAATGGGCTGGACATCAAGGCGATGGAAATGACGAAATGGTTTGATACTAATTACCATTACATCGTTCCGGAATTTCTGAAAAATCAGCAGTTTAAACGGTATTCCGACAAAATCATTCACGACTTTGAGGATGCCAAGCAAATGGGTATTCTGACGAAGCCCGTCCTGCTTGGCCCCGTATCGTTTCTGTTGCTGGGCAAAGAAAAAGAAGCGGGTTTCCATCGCATTGATCTGCTCGAACCCTTGTTGCCCGTGTACGCCGACGTACTACGCGAACTGGCTACCCGAGGTACGACCTGGGTACAGCTCGACGAACCCTGCCTGACGCTGGACTTATCCGAGAATGAGCAAATCGCTTTTCAACAGGCCTACGAATACCTGGCTCGGGCAGTACCTCAGCTGTCCTTGCTGGTTGCCACGTATTTTGAAAGCATACAGCCCAACCTGGCTCTGACCCTGCAACTGCCCGTAGCGGCTTTGCACGTGGATTTGGTACGGGGCAACGAACAACTGGAAGCCATGCTGGCCGATACCAGTTTTGTCACTTCGCAACGAATCCTTTCGCTGGGCGTAGTAGATGGACGAAACGTCTGGAAAAATGACTTTACGCAATCGTTGACGTTCATTCAGCGAGCGGTGGACGTACTGGGTAAAGATCGCGTCTGGATTGCTCCGTCCTGCTCCCTGCTGCACGTGCCGTATGACCTGGATCTAGAGAAAAACGACGCCGTACTGACGCCGGAAATCAAAAACTGGATGGCCTTTGCCAAGCAGAAACTCGGTGAAGTAGTGACGCTGGGACGTCTGGCCAAGGGAGAAGCTCAGGGATTACTGCTGGAAAATCAGGTGGCTCTGGAAAGTCGCCGGACGAGTCCGCTGATTCACAAAACTGCCGTTAAAACGCGGGTACAGGCCGTGCAAACGGATGATTTTGAGCGGTATAGTACCTTTGCTATTCGTCAGCAAATTCAGGGAGAAAGTCTGCAATTACCACTCTTCCCCACGACTACCATTGGTTCCTTTCCCCAAACCGACGAGGTGCGGCAATGGCGAGCGAAGTATAAGAAAGGCGAAGTAAGCCAGGCTGAATACGAAGCGTTTGTAGAAACCGAAATCGAAAGGTCCATTCGCTGGCAGGAGGAAGTAGGGCTGGACGTGCTGGTACACGGCGAGTTCGAGCGTAACGACATGGTGGAGTACTTCGGTGAGCAACTGACGGGCTACGTATTCACCCAAAACGGCTGGGTACAGAGTTACGGCAGTCGTTGCGTGAAGCCACCGATTATTTACGGTGACGTAGAACGTCCCGAAGCCATGACGGTACGCTGGACGACCTTCGCTCAATCGAAAACCGAGAAATATATGAAAGGGATGTTGACGGGTCCGGTCACGATCCTGCAATGGTCCTTTGTCCGGGATGATCAGCCACGTAAGGATACGGCCTTCCAGATTGCCTTAGCGATTCGGGATGAGGTACAGGAACTGGAACAAGCAGGCATCCGGATCATTCAGATTGACGAACCCGCCATTCGCGAAGGATTGCCCCTGCGGCGGGCGGACTGGGCGACGTACCTGACCTGGGCCGTGGACGCGTTCCGGCTAAGTGCTGCGGGCGTAGCGGATCAAACGCAGATTCACACGCATATGTGTTACTCGGAATTCAACGACATCATGGAGGCCATTGCCCGGATGGATGCCGACGTGATTACCATCGAAACGTCCCGTTCGCAGATGGAATTGCTGGAAGCGTTCTCGGACTTTCAGTACCCCAATGAGATCGGACCCGGCGTGTACGACATTCACTCACCGCGTGTACCGAGCGTGGAAGAAATGGCACATTTGCTGGAAAAAGCACTTCGTACGATTCCGGCTCGTAACTTGTGGGTCAATCCCGACTGCGGCCTGAAAACCCGCCGTTGGGCCGAAACCGATCAGGCCTTACGAAACATGGTAGCCGCCGCCCGGCAGCTCCAGCAGACGATAAGCGTTTAGAGGTTTTGTGGTTTAGAGTTTAGTGTTTTGAGTTGCGTGGACCGTAGCGTATAACGGATAAGCCCATGATTCGATTCAGAACCCTAAACTCTAAACCCTAAACTCAAAACCCATTTCTCATGTCTTTAGAAGAAAAAATCAAAGCGGCAGAAACCCGCGTATTTAAAGCTGTTTTTCCGAATACGACCAACCATTATGATACGCTGTACGGGGGTATGGCGATGCAGTGGATGGATGAAATTGCCTTCATCACGGCGACGCGACTGGCCCGAAAACCGATGGTGACGGTATCGAGCGACCGCATTGATTTCCGTCAGGCTATTCAGGCGGGAATGCTGGTGGAGCTGATTGGCAATGTCGTACACGTCGGAAACACGAGTATGCGGGTAAGCGTGGAGATTTTTGTCGAAAGCATGTACGCCGAAGGCCGCGAACTCGCCATCCACGGCACGTTTACATTCGTAGCGATTGACGCGGATAAGAAGCCGGTGAGAATTCTGGATTAGTTTACAGTTTTCGGTTTACTGTTTTCAGTGGAGTGAATAATTAGGGGTATGCAACTACACGCAGAATTTCACTGTTCTGGAAGCGGGCTTTCACCAGAGCGTTACTAAAGTTCGCAAACGCCTCAAACTGAAAACGGTAAACCGAAAACTACCAACTCCCTATGTCTAAACACGCCATCGAAGGTTGCCCGCGTTGCGGACGGTTGTTCACCTGTAAGCTCAACGCCAGTCTGAAATGTGATTGCATGAACGTAGCCCTGACGCCAAATGAAATGCAATACATTCGTGACATTTCAGTGATGGAGTATGACGGAAGCTGTTTGTGTATGCACTGTCTGGAGGAGTTGCGGCAGGAAACGCAGCGGTAGTAATCGTTTCAGTAATGTTGGATCCAATCAATCCACAGGCTGAAAATCAAACTTTTTCCCCAAAAAAAGCATTATCCTAGTTCTAAGCCACGAAGCTCTTGCTATGTCCGAACGCCTGGAACTGCCTCCTAAATATTACCTTGAGTACTTTCGCTATTTAATTGAATTCGTTCGTCGTTTTTACCTGGAATTGCTTACCGATGACGAACGGGAATTTCTGCACGACTTTGATCATCTCAGCGAAGATGCTCAGTGTCTGTTTATTCGGTTTACCAACCGAAGGGTAGCTTTCTTCCGCGTTCGTAAGCTTAATTATCCGGAAATTGAATACTGGGGCGAAGCCCTGCTCGAACTGGAACGCAAGGGGTTTGTGGCTCCGCTGTCAGCGTACCATCAGAATCGGGCGGGGGAGGTACTCGACATTTTCAACAAAACGGAAGTCCTCAGTTTTGCCAAACAGCTCTCACTCGATACTAAAGGTAAAGCCAGTCTGAAGAAAGAAGAACTCAGCGACTGGTTACTGGAAGCTGCTCCTTTCGACGATGTATGCGTACTGATTGGGGAAAGCGAACCCGTTGTGAAAGTCAATTACGAGGCCCAGACCATGTTGTTCAAGTTCCTCTTTTTCGGTAATCGACACGCCGATATGAGTGAGTTTGTAGTACGGGATCTGGGACATCTTCGTTTCGAACGTTTTGATGAGGACCGGTTTGTACCGCACTTCACTACTCGCCAGGAAGTTGAAGATCGCCTGAAAGTATCGCTGGCAGCAGAAGATTTTCAGTTGATGAAAGCCGCCGAAACCGATCCGCTGGCCATTAATATCTGGTTTCTTGACTGGTATGAAAACCATACACCGTTGGCAGAAATTGCCCAGCCCTCCCTCGATCGGCTGATTCTGAAGCTGGGGGGGTATATGGAGCGGCAGAAAAAGCTGGAAGAAGCACTGGTACTTTTTCGACTGACAAACGTACCGCCTTCCCGTGAACGACAGGTCCGCTTACTCCTGAAGCTGAAGGATACGGAAGCCGCTACGGCTCTGGTGGAAGAAATAATGATTAACCCGTATAATGCTGAAGAGCAGTTTTTTGCTATCGATTTTCAGAATCAGCAGACGGCTCAGGGGCAGAAGAAAAGAGCCCGAAAGTCGACGACGGAGTGGTTACTCAAATCCGAGACTGTAACCATTGACCTGACCTGGCGGTACCGCGTGGAAGAGGGGGTAGCCGAACACTTCCGTCAACAGGGCAAACACGCCGTCCATACGGAAAACTTTCTGTTTGATGGACTTTTCGGACTGCTGTTCTGGGACATCATTTTCGATGCGGGCAGTTCGGCCATTCACCATCCGCTGCAACGGTCGCCCTCGGATATTTACAAGCCTACGTTTTTTGAAAAGCGTCGTCCGGCTTTAGTAGAACGGCTGGAATTATTGGAGAATACGGCCGATACGCTGGCGTTTCTGGAAGGGATGTTCGAGGAGAAGTACGGAATCGTCAATCCTTTGGTCGTCTGGTTTCCTGAACTGCTGAACCTGATTCGGGCAGCTATTGAGAAGATTCCTGCTCATTTACTACAGCGATTACTGATCGAAATGGCAACGAATGTACGCGAGCACACCCGAGGCTTCCCCGATTTATTCGTCTGGGACGAAAACGGTTACGATTTTATCGAGGTAAAATCGCCCACGGATCACCTGTCTCCGCAACAACTGTACTGGCTACGTTTTTTCGAAACCATTGGTCTGCGTTCGAAGGTGTTACGGGTGGTATGGGGGAGTGTGGCGTAAGCGTTGTAGGGTTTCAATCGTGTACCTGACATTACATTACATACGGGGTCAATGACACTAAACCCCTTCGAGGTCGGTAGCCCCCACTAACCCCGAAGGGGTTCCATGTACGTGGCCATGAGTACCACCCATGGATTATTGTTAAAATCACCGTAGCTGCCCCGCATTACATACGGGGCTATGTACATAGAACCTCTTCGGGGTTAGAGCCTGCCAACCCCGAAGGGGTTCAAAGTGAATAACCATGGGTGACACCCATGGACACTTTTGTCGAAAAGAAATATAATTTGTAAAACTATCAATTATCAACTATCAACTATCAACTATCAACTATCA
>NZ_NMPS01000207.1:0-5910 GCF_002261125.1 Siphonobacter sp. BAB-5385
AACTATCAACTATCAACTATCAACTATCAACTACATTTTCTTCGCCGCCAGATACAGGTGAATATTCAGTAACGCACAGGCATTGCTCATCATACCCATCGCTTCGTTCAAGGGTACGACTTTGGTTAGAATAAATTCACCGTGGTCGGCACCAGCGGTTTGACCGTCGTACTCAAAGATTTCTTCCTTGCTTAGTTCAAGCTCCACGTAAAAGAAATACATCGCCTCGTCGCTCGTACCACTGCTCGGAAACAGGGGTTTTTCGTTCAGTTGGTGAATCTGAGCGGGCTGTACTACCAGACCCGTTTCTTCCTGAATTTCGCGTACGGCTACGTCCAGGGGCAGGTCCGTACCGTCGACCATACCTGCCGGATGTTCGTACATGTAGCTGCCGTCACAAATGCGTCGCTGCTGTACCAGTAACAGGTACTTTTCCTGCGTATCGCGGTCAATCAGGCAGGTGAGTACGGATAAGACTTCTCCTTTTACGAAACAAAGCGGAAGAATTTTATGACCCTCCGGAACCGTTGCATCCAGATCGAAAAGCCCAAAGAGCAGGTCGCCATCCGAGCGATATTTTGTGTATAATTCCTTGGTACCGTGGATAATGACACCATTGCGTTGCAGGTTACGCTGCCACAACTGAAACTTATGTGAATCTTGATAGGAGGCCATTCTTTTTAAGGTTATCTCGTAACAAGGGCTCAAATTACTGGTTTTACAAGCAACGTGAGCCGATTTTACGGCATCTTTGCATTGAAAATTTAAGAAGGAGTATAGCTATGAAACATTTGCCATTGCTTGTCCTGGGGTTACTGGCCTCATATTCAGGATACGCTCAACAAACGAAAACGGTTGACCTTAAGTCGTTCAGTAAAGTTCGGATTTTGGGCTGTGTAACAGCAGAACTGAAAAAAGCGAATGATGTTTCGTTGAAAATTACCACACCGGGAACGCTGGAAGAATCCAAAATCACGGTTGAAACCAAAAATGATGAATTAATTATTCGTCAGAAGTGGGAAAAAGAGGTCTTTCAGAAAGGCGATTGCCGGGCCAGTAACATTCGACTGGAACTGGGATACAAGGAAGTAGAATCCATTTATTCGGGCGTCGGAGCCGAAATTACGGTCATCGATCCCATCCAAACGCGGGATCTGGATTTACAGGCGGCTACGGGCAGCCAGATCCGACTCGAAGCCGATGTACGGAACCTGAAGGCTAAAGCAGTTCAGGGAGCAGTACTGGATTTGTCAGGCACCGCTTCTGAACAACAGGTGACGGTGAACACGGGCGGTGAAGTACACGCCTTTAACCTGACGAGCGAAGATGCCTTTGTTAAAGCCAATACGGGCGGAGTTGCTCGTATCAATACCACTAAACGCCTCGATGCCAACGCCGGTACCGGTGGAGCGGTGCGGTACAAAGGCAATCCGGCCAAGAAAAACATCAATTCCAGCTTGGGTGGCGAAGTAAAGGCGGAGTAACACCTTATAGGCAGGAACATACAAAAACGGCGAGCTGAATCCAGCTCGCCGTTTTTGCTTAAGGCTTAACGCGAAGGCAAGGGAATGACGGGCAAACTTTCGTTTCCATGCTCACTAACCGCCTGGATGGCAAAGAAATACGAATCCCTGGAGTAGGGGAGTGTGATCGAAGTTTCAGTCGTGTACAGCTTCTTCTGCCAGAACGGCTGATAGGTTTCCCGAATCAATACGTAGTATCCTTTCACTTTTCCCGCTTTAGGAGCCTTCCAGTTGAGTTTAGCGTAACTGGCCGAGCCGCGTACCTCGATCTGTACGTCCTGGGGCATCTGCGGGGCTTTCGCCAGGGTGGCCAGCGTTGCCAGGTTTACGGCAGCATTTTTACGGAGATACTCAAAATCCATGAACTTTTGCAGATCACCGTATTCCTTTCCGTTTTCGGTATGGATGTCGTGGTGCTGGTGATCAAAGTTTTCGTTCATTTCTGTAATCCGAACGGCTGCGAAGCCTTTGTTCACAAAAGGCGTATGGTCACCGCCACGTTGGAAACGGTCATTGCGGAAAATCAGTACGACTTCCAGATTTTCCACGTATCGTTCACCCACTTCTTTCATGTACCGGGCCAATTGCCGGGTCTTCCCGTCGCTTTCAGCTCCAATCGCCCGGATTTTAGCCGCCTGTTCGGCAGTCTGGTACGCGGGTAACCCTTCGCTAAAAACGCGTAAACGGGTATTGTCAATCATGCCAATATCGCTGCCTGCGGAAGAACCCATCGTATCATTATTCAGAATGGCTTCCAGATTCATCTTTTTATCGACGGCTTGCTGGGCGTAATACTCGGCCCCGAGCAGGCTTTGTTCTTCACCACTGACAATCAGAAATACGATTGTAGCCGGGAATTTGGCGGCGGACAGGATACGGGCCAGTTCCAGAGCCGTGGCTACACCCGACCCGTCGTCGTTGGCTCCGGGGGAGTCAATATCGCGATTCATGATGTCCAGAGCCCGGGAGTCGATGTGAGCCGAAATGACAAACACTCGGTCGTCATTCGGATCGGAGCCTTTTAGGGTAGCCACAACGTTAGCAATCTCATGCTCTTTATCCACCCGACGGCCATCGGGCTTAAGCGTCCAGCTTTGTAACTGGGCCGTTAGGCGACCGCCGGAATTTTTGGCGTAGGACTGAAATTTAGCGAGTGTCCAGCGGCGGGCGGCCCCGATCCCCCGCTGTGGATCACTGACCGAACTCAGGGTATGTCGGCTACCAAAGGAAACGAGTTTTTCGACGGTTGCCCGCATCGAGTCAGCGGAGACGGCTTTGACGTAGCGATCAATTTCGGGATCCCGATTCAGGATTTGTTGGGAAGAGCCGACTAAAGGCACTGCCAGAAAGGCCGTAGCGAGTAAGCGTTTAAACATACAGGGTCTGGTGTTTGCGAATGAATGAAGCAAGATAGCTATTCGCTATGGAGGTAAAAGCAAGAATAGATGCGAACCGACTTTTAGGGTTACAAAGCCGAAAGAAAAGCTACCAATGGGCTGAAAACAAAATAAGGCCGAGCGAAACGCTCAACCTTATCCCACTTAACCTCTAAACCTATTTTACTATGAAAAAACGCTAACCTCTCTTGGAAAATGGATTAAACACAACCCTTACCTCTATCTTGACTGGTGTTTAATACGGGAACCCTACAGTTTTGTGTATCGTTCCAAAAAATGTGTTCCAATCAGCGACCCAAAATACAAACTTATTTTCAGCTGTGGAACCAGAAGTCCTAGATTTGATTTTCATCGAACTACTCTGATGCAAAGTTACAAATCATTTTGGTTACTTCCTGGTATTTTACAATTTGTTTGTCGTCGTTTGACATTACAAATGTAGATACACTAAATTAAAAGTCCAAACTTAGGAAAATACAATTTCAAAATTTTATTCGGAATAATATCCTATTTTGACTTCGAGTGGACGAAAAAAAAGATATAAAAATGTATTTAACTAGAATTTTATATGGTTAAATATCCAATAAAGTTCCTGAAAATATTACTTTAACTTTTTGTAAAATTCTTTATTTAGTACAATCATTCGTTAAAATTATTCATCGTCTTGTCAATCCCTAAAGTGCAAAAACTCAATAAAATGTCGATGGAGCGGTCCAGCCGTTCAGGTAAAAGCTCGATTTCGCTCTTGGGAAACTCCCCAAGTACATGGTCTACCTGACGTCCTTTGGGAAAATCACCGCTTACGCCAAAACGAAGACGAGCATACTGATCATTGCCCAATACCTCCTGAATATTTCGTAAACCGTTGTGTCCTCCGTGCGATCCTTTGCTCCGGAGGCGTAGCTTTCCAAAAGGTAGGGCAATGTCGTCGGTAATCGTCAACATATTCTCCACGGGTATTTTCAGTTCTTTCAGCCAGTAGTTAATCGCCTTCCCGCTCAGGTTCATGTACGTGGTAGGCTTGATCAGGTAAATGGTGCGGCCTTTGTATTTCAGTTCAGCCCCGTACGCCAGCCGACCCAGATCGAATTTAAGATTTTCCTGAGCCGCCAGTCGGTCCAGTACCATAAAACCGACGTTGTGTCGGGTCATTGCATATTCCGGGCCAATGTTTCCTAAGCCCGCTACCAGATACTTCATAGGAGATGATGAATTGATACGGATAAATTTCTTCGGTCATTGTACAGAAGATCAAGCCATCCGCAATTATTTCGCATTCGAAAAGCGAATTTCGCCCCTTCGGATTCCTAAATCCTAATTTCGTTTGCCTAATTTTGCCCGCATATGCAGCGACGATTGCTTCTTTCCAGTCCCTTGTTGGAGATCACCATCAGTCGGTTATGCCAACAACTTATTGAGAATCACCAGCTCTTTGCCGATTCAGTGATCCTGGGTTTGCAACCGCGAGGTATTCATCTGGCTCAACGAATTCATCAGGAACTTCAGCAAACCACCGGTAGTACCATTCCGTTTGGCTGGCTGGATGCGACTTTTCACCGCGACGACTTTCGCCGTCGGGAATCGATTGTACGGGCCAATCAGACTAAAATCCCCTTTACGGTCGAAGGCAAACGGGTCATTCTCGTCGACGACGTGATTGCTACGGGCCGCATGGTACGGGCCGCTCTGGATGCCATGACCTTTTTTGGCCGTCCGGAAAAGGTAGAACTGGCGGTACTTATTGATCGTAGTTATAACCGGGATATTCCCATCGCTCCGGATTACGTGGGGCTGAAAGTCAATACGCTCGATACGCAGCGGGTCATCGTGGAATGGAAAGAACAGGGCCACGAAAAAGACGGTATTTGGCTCAGTGATTAGTTTTTGTTCCCCCTCCGGAAACGTTGAGGGGGCTTTTTTTGAATGTACATCCCGTTTTCGTTCTTCATCGAAAACTTAATTTTATACTGCCGTGCTAAGTACGAGACATTTACTAGGCATCAAAGATCTCACGGAAGCCGATATTCAGCTCATTTTCCAGACTGCCGACGAGTTTAAGGAAGTGCTCAACCGTCCGATCAAAAAAGTACCCTCGCTGCGGGACGTAACGATTGCCAACGTTTTTTTCGAAAACTCCACCCGTACGCGTCTGTCGTTTGAGCTGGCTGAAAAACGGCTTTCGGCTGATGTGGTTAATTTTTCCTCGTCGAGTAGTTCCGTTAAGAAAGGAGAAACGCTACTGGATACGGTCAATAACATTCTGGCCATGAAGGTAGACTTAATCGTTATGCGGCACAGTTCGCCCGGGGCTCCGCATTACCTATCCAGCCGCATTCCGGCCAGCGTGGTAAATGCCGGTGACGGTACGCACGAGCACCCGACGCAGGCCTTGCTGGATGCCTTTTCCATTCGTGAAAAACTCGGCGATGTAGCGGGTAAGAAAGTGGCCATCATTGGTGACATTCTGCACTCCCGAGTAGCTTTATCCAATATTTTCTGTCTGAAGAAGCTGGGAGCGGAAGTAATGGTGTGTGGACCGAGTACGCTGATTCCGCGATATATCCGGGATCTGGGCGTGATCGTTTCGCACGATGTACGGCAGGCGTTGCAGTGGTGCGATGTCGCCAACGTACTGCGTATTCAGCTCGAACGCCTGCAGGTGAAGTATTTCCCGAGTCTGCGGGAGTATTCGCTGTATTACGGTATCAACAAAGCCATGCTCAATGAACTGGACAAGCCGATTGTACTGATGCACCCCGGACCGATCAATCGGGGCGTGGAATTAAGCTCGGATGCGGCTGACTCCAGCGAGCACTCGATTATTCTGAATCAGGTAGAAAATGGGGTAGCGACGCGGATGGCGGTACTGTATCTGTTAGCGGCTCAGCAATAGAGTTTTCGGTTTTGAGTTTTCCGTTTTCCGTTTTGGTGGGTAAAATTCGATAAAGGTAGCGGGGCGGGTTGTCCGTAGTATTCACTACGGACTTTTT
>NZ_NMPS01000022.1:0-3276 GCF_002261125.1 Siphonobacter sp. BAB-5385
TTGCATACGGGGCTAATCACATTGAACCCCTTCGGGGTTGGCTCTTGCGTTTCGATTATATAAATCATCTACCGCTAAGGGATTAAGGTTCGGCTATTTGGCTTTTGTCAGGACGTTTGAGGAGCAGGGTATAACGCAGGAACGGCCCGGCGACACCCGCTAAACTAATCCTATAAACTACGCATTCGTCTTTGGCAAACCCGTCACTTTCTGCCAACTTGCAGCTTTATTTTTTCTTACGTTCCCATGCAACTCCGAGAAGGTTCTTATTTCATACAAAATCAGAAAGTTACTGATCTGGCCGAGCGTTTCGGTACACCCCTGTACGTATACGACGGCGAAAAAATTATTCAGCAAATTCAAAGCATTCATCAGGCTTTTGCAGGGATTGATCTGAAAATTAAATACGCCTGTAAAGCCCTGACTTCGCTTGCGGTACTCAAACTCATGCGTAAGCACGGCGTGGATCTCGACGTGGTTTCTCCGCAGGAGTTACAGATTGGTCTCCGGGCTGGCTACGCAGGCAATCAGATGAACTTTACGCCCAGCGGCGTGAGCTTCGACGAAATCGAATTTGCCGTTGAACAGGGAGCGTTCGTAAACCTGGATAACCTCGATGTACTGGAAAAATTTGGTCAAAAATACGGTTCGTCCAAACCCTGTATGATTCGGGTGAAGCCTAACGTAGCGGCGGGAGGAAATGCAAAAATCATGACGGCCCACGAAGGGTCTAAATTCGGTATTGATATTCGGCAAAAGGCGGAAATTCTGGCTCTGGTTGAAAAGTACGATCTGAAAATCGTGGGTTTACACCAGCATACGGGCTCTGATGTAAAGGAAGCTTCTGCTTTTATCGAAGCCGCCAGTCGCGTATTCGAGTTTGCCTACGATTTCCCCGACTTGCAGTGCATCGACCTCGGCGGTGGGTTTAAAGTGGCCTACAAAGAAGGCGACTACACGACAGATATGGAAAAATTCGGAGCGGAGCTTTCGGGATTCTTCCGGGAATTCTGTGAAAAATACGGACGAAACCTGCAACTATGGTTCGAACCCGGTAAGTATCTCGTTAGTGAATGTGGCTATCTGCTGGTATCGGCGAATGTAGTGAAAGAAGCTCCGGGTCGTACGTTTGTCGGAGTGAATTCCGGGCTCAATCACCTGATCCGTCCGATGATGTACGATGCCTACCATCATATTGTGAATGCCTCCAATCCGGATGATTCGGAACAGGATGTGTATGACGTGGTGGGATACATCTGCGAAACGGATAACTTCGCCCTAGGCCGTACCCTCAATAAAGTCAAAGCCAACGATATTCTCGCCATACTCAACGCCGGAGCCTACGGTTTTGCCATGAGTAGTCAGTATAACAGTCGCCTGCGTCCGGCGGAGGTGCTGGTACTGAATGGTGAAGCACATTTGATTCGTCAGCGGGAAACGCTGGAAGACGTCTTACGCAATCAGGTTGAGATTGATGTGTAGCAGGCAAAGTTTGAGGTAGTTTCAAGTTTGAAAGCGGATAAAGTGGATTTTGGTACCTACAAACCGTTGTAGCCATATCCCCGGCTGACTCTGAACTTCTGATTGATTATAAAGAGGATTTGTTAGTAAGACCGTTAAACACTATACTGGCAAGGGAATTCACTCCTTTGCCAGTTTTCTATTTAGGCTATGTCGTTTCAATCAACCGTACTCATTCATCCGGGACTCGGAAATTCCGGCGAAGGTCACTGGCAGACGCTCTGGCAGGACCAATACAACTTTGAACGCATTCAACAGCGGGACTGGGAAACGCCCATCCGTACCGACTGGGTACAAACGCTGGATGAAGCCGTTCTCCGGGCGGGTGTATCGAATGTGATTCTGGTAGGTCATAGCTTGGCCTGCGTGACAATTGCCTACTGGGCGGAACACTATCAGCGTCCGATTAAAGCCGCCCTGCTGGTGGCCCCGAGTGATACCGAAGCGGCTTCGTACCCCTCCGGCACGACCGGATTTTCACCCATGCCTACGGTAAAGCTGCCTTTCCCTTCCATCGTTGTTCGCAGTACCAATGATCCGTATATGACGATGGAACGGGCTCAAGATATGGCAGAGGCATGGGGGAGCGAGCTAATCACGATCTCCGATGCCGGACATATCAACGTAGCATCCGGATACGGTTCCTGGCCGGCGGGACTCGAACTCCTTCAGCAACTGGATCACCTGTAGATTTGATTTTATACGTTTTCCCCTTTCAATCGATGCTTTTTCGTTGTATTCTGGTTTTCTTGTTAGGTCTGGGCAGTAGTCTGCGAGCCCAGCAAAAGTTTGCGGACTTAGGAGATTTGAAGCTTGAAAACGGGTTGACGATTCAGAACTGTACCCTTGGCTACCGAACCTTTGGGAAACTCAATCCGCAGCGTTCCAATGCCGTTTTGGTGCCTACCTGGTTTGGGGGTACTTCCCAGCAAAAGGCCAACATTGCGAATGCCGGAAACATGGCCGACAGTACTCATTTTTTCGTTATTGTGGTTGATGCCCTTGGAAATGGGGTCTCTACTTCACCCTCGAATTCCAAAACGCAGCCTAACGAACAATTCCCACTGTTTACCATCCGTGATATGGTGAAGAGTCAATACGAATTGGTAACGAAGCACCTGAAACTGAATCACCTGTATGCGGTGATGGGTGTATCGATGGGAGGAATGCAATCTTTTCAGTGGGCCGTAAGTTACCCCAGCTTTATGGATCGGGTGGTACCGATTGTCGGCACGCCGCGGCAATCCGCGTATGACGTCTTGTTCTGGAACATCGAACTACGGACGCTCGAACGAGGAAATTATACCACCGAAGCTATGAAAACGACGGGTCTGATTCACGAACTGAATCTGTTTACGCCCGAATACACGCAGAAGAAACGATCCGCATCGGAGGCCACGGCTTATCTCAATCAGGTAGAAAAGGATTTAAGTACGAAGAATCCGTATGATTGGGCGAGTCAGATTCGAGCCATGCTTACGCAGGACGTAATGCCGGGGAAAACACTACAAGAGGCCGCGAAACAGGTGAAAGCGAAGCTATTGATTGTGGTGGCTACGCAGGATCACATGGTCAATCCGGCGGCGGCAAGCGAATTTTCAGGGTACCTAAAAGCTCCATTGGTTGAACTAACGAGCAACTGCGGTCACCTGGCAACTTCCTGCGAATCAGAGAAAGTGACGAGTTTTGTACGGGCGTTTTATGGGTTGTGAGGAATTGGTGGCGGTTTTCCGTTTTCCGTTTTCCGTTTTCCGT
>NZ_NMPS01000208.1:0-1697 GCF_002261125.1 Siphonobacter sp. BAB-5385
GTCAGGGCCGTTTTTTTAATATTTCAGGGATGAGTGGTCACTTTACCGGGATGAGTGGAAAAAGAGTTAGTAGATCGTAGAAAGTTGGAAACGTTTGTTAGTTCTGCGTCGCTCCAAAGGGTTTCATTAAGCTTGGCAGGCTAGAAAACCAGTTGTGCCGGGTAGTGGCAAAATCAGTATCGCCTGCCTTATTTCTTCCTAAAAACTTGTATCTCTAGACCGTAATCAGCTCTTTTGGAAAATGAATCGTTTGGTGGGAATACCTGCCCTATTCTTTAACCTCTGACTACCTATTATGGAAGGAACTACGCCCGCCGAAGAGGCCGAGTTGAAGCAGGCCCGCCAGGCAGCTACGCTGGCAAAAGCCCGGGCTGAACGCGTAGAAGCCGAAAAACGCATCGCCGAAACGCGGGTAGCCGAGATCAGAACGCTTACGGGCGAGCGACCCACCAACCCCCTGCCCGTACCCAACGGAAGTATTTTAGTGGGGGAAGGCGTACAATTCCCGCAAATCACCGAATCCGCTCATCAGCAGTTACGCGTACTGATGAGGCAGGTGTACACCGATAATCAGACGATTCTGACTGCAGGAACACGACTCATTATTTATCAGGAATCGGATGTAATGGCGTTGAGCAATTATCAACTGATACTTCAGCAACTTCAGTCGCTGAATACGTCGATTCAAACGACTCTGGATCAAGCCCGTGAAGTGCTGGAGCAGGGGAGGGCCTTGCTGGAAAATAAACCGCTGGCACAAAGTCAGAATTTGGGTATGGGATGGCTGGCGGCTCCGGCTTTGGCCACGGGCGTAGTACAGTCGCTGGCCGAACTGGTGCAGTTGTTTCGGAAAGAAGTGGAAATCAGGAGTCAGCCGGTAACGCTCAGTGAAGAAGACGCCGTAGCTCTCTTGCAAAAAGAGCTGCAAGGCAGTCAGGCTGCCGTGACTTTGTTTTATCCACGGCTATATCCTGTTCGGGTTGGATCGGAATCCGTAGTGTTACGAACCTTATCGGAACTTTCTCAGCTACTGGAACGCACGACGGAGACGAATCTGGATCTGGAAGCCTTTCGCGAACGTCTGGCTACCTGGGCAGGTAACGAAGCGGAAAAAATGTTTCAGGCCCGGCAACGAACCCAAACCGTTGATGCATTGAAAACGGCCCTCGCATCGTATCAGCAAACGGGGACAAAAATCTGGACCGACTTACAGGTTACTGAAAGTCCGGTATCCACGCTGGCCTCGTTGCGGCAGATCGAACAGCTTCATCAAGTATTGCAGGAACCTGCCGCGTACCACCTGCGATTGCAGGTTTCCTCGCAGGGATCGTATCAGGTTACCAAACGCCTCTGGCGAAATGCGGTAATCGAGTACCATGCCTCGGTAGAAGTAAACTATATGCTGTTTCAGTCCACGGGTCAGGTACTGCGGGCAGATAAGTTGAGTAGTTATGGGGCGTTTCGTAAATCCTAAGGGGTGTTTACGGTTTATAAAGACCAGTTTTGGTGTTCCTTACTAGCTGACTAGTAGTCCCTTTGTAGTGAGTTCTTATGGAGCTTCGTTATTCACCTAGACGGAGTTTGATACCTTTTACTAGCTGGCTAGTAGCCCGTGAGCCTCTTCACGACTAACCATTCCATGGTGGCAACCGCCCGCTTTAGGTCACCGCATTGCGGCTGCCGTAGGTCGTTCAGTT
>NZ_NMPS01000209.1:0-600 GCF_002261125.1 Siphonobacter sp. BAB-5385
TCATCCCTGAAATATTAAAAAAACGGCCCTGACTGCAACGCAGCCCTGATTCGCTGCATCCTTGGTGTGTAAATAAGGTCAGCCGTTTTGGAACGCAAACCCCATCAATCACCGCTCATCCAGCAACCAAGCCTTACATACTACTTTGCATTGCATAGTACCTGTTTTCAACCCAACTTTGAATCATCAATCAGGCCAGTCACCTCTGATGAACGTACCCAAGCCATGATTTTCTAAAACAACCGATTAGCTCACTTTTGCCTGTCAATCTCAATCGATAAAAGCCATGAAAACTTCCATTCAATCTCTGTTCGCTCTTGCTTTTGCTTTCGTTACCCTGAACAGCTTTGCTGCTCCTCGTCCAACGGAAGATCCTAAGGGAACCGCTAAATCTTCTTATGCCGTCAATGTCTTCAAAGGGAAACAAGGCAAAGTCAACTTTCTGTTGGAAAAAGTAGCGGGTAAGAAACTGATCGTTTCCCTGCGAAATGCCAAGGGTGATATTCTTTTCAGTGAAAACATCAGTAAAAACGCTACCGGCTACGCCCGCCGTTTTGATATGAACGAACTGGCCGATGGTCAATACCACATTGAAGTGAC
>NZ_NMPS01000210.1:0-949 GCF_002261125.1 Siphonobacter sp. BAB-5385
ATGAAAACGGCATTAATTACGGGCGTAAACGGCCAGGACGGAGCATATCTGTCGGAATTGTTACTCGAAAAAGGCTACCTGGTGCATGGCGTGAAGCGTCGGGCCAGTCTCATCAATACCGAGCGGATCGATCACCTGTATCAGGATCCCCACGAAGCCAACGTTCGCTTCAAGCTGCACTACGGAGACATGACCGATTCAACGAACCTGATTCGCATCATCCAGGAAACGCAGCCCGACGAGATTTACAACCTGGCGGCCATGTCGCACGTCAAGGTCAGCTTCGATACGCCCGAGTACACGGCCAACGCCGACGGCATCGGTACGCTGCGGATTCTGGAAGCAGTTCGGATTCTGGGTCTGGAAAAGAAAACCAAAATTTATCAGGCTTCGACCTCGGAGCTGTACGGCCTGGTACAGGCCGTACCCCAGTCGGAGACCACGCCCTTCTATCCCCGCTCGCCCTATGCGGTAGCCAAGTTGTACGGTTACTGGATCACGGTCAACTACCGGGAGCCTACGGCATGTTTGCCTGCAACGGCATTCTGTTTAACCACGAGTCGCCCCTGCGGGGAGAAACGTTCGTGACGCGGAAGATCACGCGGGCGGTGGCGGCGATTGGCTTAGGTCTTCAGAGCACGCTGTATCTGGGTAATCTGAACGCGGAGCGGGACTGGGGTCATGCCAAGGATTACGTGGATGCCATGTGGCGGATTCTGCAGCAGGAGACGCCGGAGGATTATGTGATTGCCACGGGGGTGACCACGCGGGTGCGGGAGTTTGTGAAGCTGGCCTTTGCCGAAATCGGGGTAGAGGTAGCCTTTGAAGGAGAGGGGGTTGAAGAGAAAGGCTACGTGGTGAGCTGCTCGAACGAAGAATTCCAATTAGAAGTAGGGAAATGCGTAGTAGCGGTAGATCCGGCGTATTTCCGTCCGACGGAGGTAGAACT
>NZ_NMPS01000211.1:0-16817 GCF_002261125.1 Siphonobacter sp. BAB-5385
GCCGTTTACGCCCGTAATTAATGCCGTTTTCATTCAGAAGGTTTAAATTGTAGACAATGTTGAGTGGGTTTCTGCTGGTGGGTGTACCAGCTACAAGTTTCAGGTTTCAACGATTCCAAACCTGCGTAATCATCGAGCAGCAGGACGTATTACCACGCTTTTTTATCTCCCTTGATCATTTTTTCGACGGTCCACCAGCAAATCTTGACGTCCAGAACGGTAGAGCGTTTCCTGATGTACCACTGATCCATTCTCAGGCGATTTTTCATTTCCCGCAATCCTACTTCTCCACGTAGGCCCCGGGTCTGAGCCAGCCCCGTAATACCCGGCCTTACCAGGTATCGATGACTGAAATTGGGTACAATCGTCCAGTACTCCGCGTCGTGTTCGAGGGCATGCGGCCGGGGTCCCACAATACTCATATCGCCCAGTATGACATTCAGAAACTGAGGCATTTCGTCCAGATTTGTTTTCCGGAGAAACTGTCCAATGGGCGTAATACGGGGATCATTCCGAGTCGCCTGCTTAAAACTGGAATCCTTTACGTATTTCATCGTACGAAACTTGAAGCAGCGAAAGGGTTTTCCCCGCCGCCCCGTACGCCACTGTACGTAGAATATGGGTCCAGGTGAACTTAGCTTGATCAAAACGCCGATCAGGGGGATCATCCAGAATAGCACCAGTACGGTGACTAAACTGGCCATACATACATCAAAAACTCGCTTACCAGCGATGGGTTTTCTTACTTTCTTGGATGGTTCCGTGGTTTGTGAATAGGTGATTCGCAAAACATCTTCCGTAATTTCCATGGTGTGGTTATCCTGTTTCGATTAACATTCGGATGATATGACTTCAATAACATCACCACCTGTCCCGACGTGGGATAGGGCTAATCATAAAGCAAGTTTTGCACACGTTAATTGACTAACTTCTGGCGGTAAGTCAGTACACGTAGGTTACCGGTCAGGGCTTCCCCACCTTTCATTCGTTATCCTTCGAGAGGGCTCTGCGAAAAAATAACGTTCAATAATATACGTTTAAAATGCATCTCTGTTTTTCGCCTTGTCAACCACGTTCTAACAATGCCCGTGGTACCGGTTAAGTATACCGTCTGGTCTTTCGATTCAACGGTATACTTGATTCACCCAACCATTTATTTTACCTGTTTGCATTAAAATTTTCATGAATACTGCCGTAGCGGTGGTTCGTACTCACGGTAGGATTGATACGCTCTCAGCTGTTAGGCCTTTTCGGGATCTTCGCCGTAATAACCGTAGCTGTAATTATAATAGTAGGAATCGTTCTTGCTCTGCCCTACGCCATTCAAAATAATGTTGAGGTTATGAAACCGTTGTTCTTTGTACAGCGTGTCCACCATCTTCAGGTAATTCTTAGGCGTCACATCGTGGCGAACCATGTAGAGCGTCGAATCGGCAAAAGGAGCAATCAGTTGGGCATCCGAAACCAGCCCAATCGGCGGTGAGTCAACCAGTACGTGCGTAAAGCGTTGCCGCAGTTCAGAGAACAGTTGCTCCAGACGTTTCCGGCTGAGTAATTCGGAGGGATTGGGTGGTACCGGACCACTCGGCATGATATAGTAGTTGTCGTAGCCAGGAATCGGGTGAAGGGCTTCGTCCAGCGTGGCATCGCCAATCAGGTAATTGCTGATTCCCACTTTACTACTCATCCCCAGGGTTTTACGCAATTGGGGCTTCCGAAGGTCCATTTCCAGAATAACCGTTGGGCAATCGACCAGGGCGAGGCTAGCCCCTAAATTGAGTGAAAGGAATGTTTTCCCTTCTCCCCCAATGCTTGAAGTAAAGAGCAGTACCTGACTTTCCGTATTAGGTTTTACAAACTGAAGGTTCGTGCGGATCGTGCGGATTTGCTCAGCAATCACCGAACGATCGCCCATGACCAGTTTGTCAGCCTCCTTGCTCTTCATCACTTCTCCCAAAATGGGAGCCTGCGTAATCGTTTCGATGTCCAGCCGACGCGTAACCCGATTGTTGAGCGAATCTTTCGCCGTGATTACGCCCATGGGAATCAGCAAGCCTACGACTGCGAAAAGCAGGTAAATGGTTCTGCCCACGGGTTTGATGGGAAACTTGCCACTACGGGCCGTATCCACAATCCGGCTATCGGCGATGGTAGAGGCATACGAAACTGCCGTTTCTTCCCGCTTCTGTAATAAAAAGGAATAGAGGTTATTTTTAATGGCTTGTTGCCGGGAAATGTCCAGTAAAAGGCGTTCTTTCTTGGGAATACTCCGAATCACCCGTTCCATTTTCCGATTGGCTACCAGCAATTGCTGCCGGGAGGTTTCGAGCATGGTCTTGGCCGTTTGTACGTTGTCGCGAATGTTGGCCTTGGTATTTCGAATCTGACTTTCAAGGATTTGCAGATTGGGGTTCAGAGGCGAAGAAGTTTGTAACAGGCTTTCGCGTTTAAATTCCATGTCGCTTACCTGCGAGATCAGGGCCAATAGTACCGGATCACTTAAACCCAGAGTGGACGGAGCCACTTCACGATCCTGTGAACGGGAGTTAATATACCGTTCAATATCCTTGACGGTACCGAGCTGGATATTAACCTGATTCAGCTGGGCGTCGTTGCTTCCTACGCGTTGCAGGAAATTTTCTGCTTCGGTACTGAGGTCTGTAATGCTGTTGCGGGTTTTGTACACCTCTACGTCTTTTTCCACCGTTTGAAGCTCGCCCGAAACCAGTTGCAGGCGTTCGTCCAGGAATCGCAGGGTATTGGCAGCCGTTTTGTTTTTATCTTCAATGGCGGCGGCATTGTAGTGCTCCATCATGCTGTTGAGAATCGCCTTGGCCTTCGCTGGTACGGCATCGTCCAGGGTTAATTCAATCACGGTAGATTGCTTGCTTTTCGTCTCCACGGACAGGCTGCCCAGGTAAGCTTCTACCATTTCATCGCGGTGTACTACCTGTACCAGCAGCGGAGCCGTACCCGTGGTCAGGGGTGCGGCACTGTTGATGCGTAAACGGCCATAGGGCGTCCAGACACTCTTGTTTACGGGATAATTTACCTCATCAATCCGGACATGGTCAGCATCCGGAAAGTTGAGAATCAATACTTTATGGTATAATTCGGGATAAGCCTGTTCAACTATTACCTGTACAGGCTCGTTTCCGTATATTTCACGTTTGCCAAAGTTCGAATCCAAAAAATAGCGTACATCGAGACGTAAATCACCTACGACTTTATCCATTAGCATGTACGATTTCAATATTTCTATCTCATTATCGACCAGCTTTTGCTGTCCGAAAATGTCAAACTCTTTCATCAATTCACTGGAAGTTGCCCCTTTCTGCTCATCTTTTACGAGCATACTGGCCTTGGCCCGGTACACGGGTTGCTGATAAAGTAAATAAATGTAAGCTACTACCAAAGCCAGCATGACCGACAGGATAAACCAGGGCCAGTTCCGGAGGTACTTCGTTAGGTTCGCCTTCAGGTTGGACTGATCCGGTTCAATTACCAGCGAATTATCTTCTAAGTAATAGTTACTCATTTTTGTAGGGGTTGCGAGTAAAACATCTGATCGCACACGGTGTACATGAGCCTCGCGTCATCTACTCGTCAGAGTACATGAAAAGGCTACTTTTGAACATACACAACCGTAGCGGCAGCTGCTTGGAAAACAACGAGTTGAAATGAGATTACCGGAAGCACCCGAGGCGGAAGGGTACGTAAGGGCACACTGGGGTAAACCGGCTCTGGAGTGACGGCACAGAACTGGCTAAATCAGCTAGCTTAGGCTAAACCAATCTACCGTTGGGATATGATTTTACGAGAGAATGAGTGCTTGTATATACACAGCATCATTGATTCGTTTGGAATATCTTTTGCAAAGCAGTACAGACCGGGGGATTAGGTCAGATACATACCTTGGAAACGATAAAATCCAACGAAAAAGTCAACATATAGGAACAGAGGGCACTTTCGTATATGTTTTTGTTTTCTTGATGCAAGACTCAGGCAATGGAAGAATTACGGCAAACGGAGTGGTCCGCTATAATCCGAAGAGTCAGGCTTATGTTTTGGGGACAAGTAATCTGAAAGTTGCATTTTGGCGGGAACAGAAGCTTTCAGGAAATAAGACCGACAGGATAAATTGCTAATCATGCAGCTTTGCTGATTTTACCCTTTATCTGTTAACAAACCCTGGATTGGCAAAATTAGACAGGTATGCTAATACTAAAACAGTTGAAATTTGGGTAAAACTTAAATTATTCTACGTTCAGCATTCTTTGGCGGGCACTAACTATCGGTTAATTCATTTCAAAGAAATAGGATTTTTTTTATCAGGCAACTATGTAAACCATTTTTTTAGAAATATTATTAATCAGTTAAAACGATTTTTTAAAATATTCTTTTGATATGATAAGTATTTATGAAATGTTGTTAAAAAAGTGAATAGTTAACTACAATAAAAATAGCCGGTTTGCTTGCAGGCCAATTCTACTTAAAACATGTTTGGAGTGAGTACTAAATTCCAATAAAAAGCGAATAGTTAAAATTACATCTACTAAAAATCCCATATTTGAAACAGAGCTGCGTTTCGCATTACTCATTGGCAACTCTTTCATTAGCGTCTGCAATTTTTTTTTGATTTTTCCTGCATTTCCTCACTTTTCTTGATTTTTGATACTCGTCAGCCAGCCTGCCGTCGGGCTTCGGATTCTTACGTAAAGGTTATACTTTTGTGGATCACCGGTTTTCAATCTTTCATTCATTCGGCTACGGCCCTCTTCCTGATCCATGACTCCTGCCCTCCTCCATGAAATGCAAGCGATCATCGAAGAACTCCGGGTTAAAACGTATACGAAGCAAACCTCCCAGGATTCTTCGTTGCGAAAACGGGCTTTCAACATTTTCTGGAAGGAAGGTTTTCTGGAAAAACACGGTAACCAGCTCTATAGCCTGACGGAAGCCGGTTATGAATTACTAATTAGGCAAGGTTTGGATTGCTGGCTTCGTCGGGAAGAAAATGTAAGCTGGCAGCAGAGATTCTGGCGAAAACTTACCAGAGGCTGGTGAACGCCTACGGCTATAAACCTACATAACTGGCCGGAACCTACCTTCATAGGAGAAGTCCTGCCAGTTACGTATATGCGAACGGAATTATCTATTGGTATAACCTTTAACGACTCTTCTGTAACTGATGCAACTGCTCCCGAATGTACATTCCCGCTGGTGTCAGGTGTTCCTTGGTCCATTTCCCATTCGCTGGTGCACCGGGTTGCAGAATGGCCGTGGTTTCTTTCTTGTCGGTGATATTCCAGTTTACCCAGCTTAGTCGGTGCTTTTCCATCCAGTTGAGCCAGATTCGGTTTTGCTCACGGTCAAACTTCCCATCACCCGAAGCCTCGCCGACGCCCCACTCCGTTACCATTAGAGCAAGGCCCTGCTTCATCGCCTTTTCCGCCTTAGCCCGCAAGCCATCCTGGTGGTACGGTTCGCTGGCGTAAAAGTGGAAGGAATACGCCAGATTCGTTTGGCCTTTGATCGGGTCAGCCGCGGCCACATCCACGTCCTGATCCCAGTGGGGGCTACCTACGATGATCAGGTTCTTTGGATCGTAGGTACGGATTTCCCGAATCACTTCCTCCGAGTAGGCCTTGATTACTGGCCAGGTCTGTCGCTCCGGTTCATTCCAGATTTCATAGATCACCTGTGGATTCCCCGCGTACCGCTGAGCCATCGCCCGAAAGAAAGCCTTGGATTCCTGCACATGCTGTTCGGCGTTATGGTCGTGCCAGTCAATCAATATATACACCCCATTTTTGATCGCCTGATCCACGACGCGGGTAATCAGGGCCATTTGTGCTTCCGGCTGTTGCAAATAGCCCGAATCGGGTTGTACCGCCATGGAAGCCCGCAACAGGGTGGTTTGAAAATCCTTACATAAATGATCTACGACGTCCGTCGTGTAGTACTTCCTTCCCCCCCAGACACTCCAGGAAAAACTAATTCCCCGCAATTGGGGCGGCTGGCCATTTTTATCGACAATCTGATTACCTACCACCCGAAGGGCTCCGTGCTTTTGCACGGGGGTTTGACTAAATAGAGAACTGCTTAATCCAAGCCAAAGCATGCCGGCCAGACCAATACGATTGAATACGTGCATACGTTACAAAATAAACCCTCATGCTCACTTTTCAGGAAAAGCAGCAGGAGGGCAAATGGGAAGAAACCTTACTTAACCAGAATCAGATCATCGAAATAGAACGTCTCGTCCTGCTTATCGGGGCCTTTGATCCGGAAGCCAATCTGCTTGAGCGTTTTACCCGCCGACCAGAAGTCCATATCCGATAGTTTGATTTTGAAGTACGTCCAGGTGTTGGCTTTCACGTCGATCTTGTTTTTCTCGATGTATTCCCCAAAACCTACGGAGGCGGCATCCGTCGTCAGGTACAGCGTGTAGTCGGCGGAAGCTCCCTTGATCCAACCCGAAACGTAGGTGTACGCAGACGAGTACGCCAGTCCCGGCATCGAAAACCCGATCAGGTGCCAGTTGCCCTTCTGGAAGTTTTTACCCACCGAGGCCGTTCCCGACTTGAATTCTTTCGTACTGATCGCTGCTGCATCCCCCCAGGAGGCATCGGTTACCCCCGTCGCGTACGCATCCAGGAAAATGGGATACGCCTGCTCCACGTTGACGAATTCCTGAGTGGTCTTCATCATTCCCGTGGTATTGGTAATATCCAGTGTGGCCCGGCCCACGGTCGTCGTGGGCATTTCGAGCACGAGTTTCTTCTTCTCTTTGGATACGATTTTAGCTACGGTCGAGGTACCCGAAAGTTTCACTGCCGTGACGTCTTCGAGGTTATTCCCCGTCAGCGTTACCGTCGATCCTTTGGTGAAATTATAATTGGAAACGTCCGTAATCGTCGGGTACGCCAGCACGCGGAAGGGTACGGATACGGTTCGGCCTTCGCTGTTTGTAAACGTAATGTTCTGTACTCCACCCGCAGCTTCATCGGGTACGCGGAAAATCAAAGCGTTTTCTGTATTCAGCGTCGGTTGAAAGCCCGCCGCTACACTTTGCTTTTCGAATACAATGGCCCGCATATCACCCAGTCCGGTTCCTTTCAGCGTCACTACTGAACCGCCCGAGGCGGAGTCAGGGGTAATGGCGGAAGCTACGGGGTTACCGGGTTTGATCTGCGGTCTTCCATCGGTATCTTCGGTGCAGGCATTCAGTACGAAGCCCGCTCCCAACATCAGTAGGGGCAAAGTCGCCCGGGTAAAAAAAGTAGGTATGTTCATCGCTTAGGTTCCTTCCAGATTATTTGTAATAGGGTACGGGATCTTTGGCCAACTCGGGGTCCTGGATAATCTCGCCCGCCGGAATGGGCAGGTACATTTTATCCTCCGTAAACGTGGTGATGTAATTGGCTCCCGTGGCCGTACCCCGGTTCTGCTTCTGAATCATGGCTTTGGCCTTGGCAAAGCCCTGCCGCTGGATGTCGTACCAGTAATCGCCTTCGAAGGCAAATTCGACACGGCGTTCGTGCAAAATATCGTCAATGGTAAACGACGTTCGGGGTGACAGTCCCGCCCGGCTGCGTACTTTATTTAAGGCCGCCAGAGCTTTCGCGTCAGTCGTGGAGGCAGCTCCCGCCAGCGTAGCTTCCGCGTAAATGAGCAGAATGTCGGCGTAGCGAAGCAGTACTACGTTATTACCGGAGTTCTGACCCAGTACGGCATCGCTACCGAAGCTTTTGCCCGGACCCGCGAAGTATTTAGCGATATTCGAACGGGTGGCGTTCAGGTTACCGCCTTCATCCGCCGATACCAGGGTGTCGTACTTAAATCCGTTCGCCATGAATGCGTTGTACTTGGGAGCATTCACGCGTTGGGGTTTCCAGTTCGGATTCGTCCAGCCGTGTTCCATCACCGACCATTTCCGGCGTAAATCACCAAACTCGTATTCTTTCAATAGATCCAGCGAAGGAACGTACATTTCCCAGGCATCGGCTTCGGCGGTACGCAGGTTCGCCGCTCCCCGGTCAGGGTTTTTCAGGTTGCCCGTACCCCAGGGATCGCCCGAAAGCTGGTGCTGGATACTGAACAGACATTCCTCGTTATTATTCATGCTGCTCTTGGTGAACATCCCGTTATAATCGCTCACCAGGTTGTACTTACCCGAATTCATCACCTCCTCGGCCTTGGCTTTCGCATTGGCGTAGTCCTTCTGATAGAGGTACAGTTTTGACATCATGCCTTTGGCCGAATACTTGGTCAGGCGGCCCGGTACGTCGGCCTCGGGCAAGCCGGCTTCGGCCAGCTTCAATTCCTCCAGAGCAAAGCGGAGTACGTCGGATTGCAGGTAACGGGGAATGTTGAAGTTTCCCGACAGAGCCGTTTCTCCCGGATCAGTAATGATGGGGGCATGTCCCCAGGTACGGGCAATGTAGAAATACACCGTTCCACGAATGAAATGGCACTCGGCAATGGCCGGATCGAGGTAGGCGGCTCCACCACCGGCGGCTTTTTTCTCCTCGAACGTTTTGATCATCACATTCGAGTAACCGATGATTTTGTAAAACGCTCCCCAGGCCGCTCCAATGCGTTCGGACGCCGAAGACAGGGTGAAGTTGAGGTATTCCACGTCGGTGTACGTGAACATGTTACCGCTCATGACGTCGCCAATGGCATCCTGAGCCCGGCTTTCGTAGTTCCGCCAGGGCAGACCGCTGTAGAGGGTACTCGTGGCTCCCCGTACTTCTTCGGCGTTGTTGTAGTAATTGCCCGTCGTCGTTCCCGATAAAGAAGGACGATCGATGAATTCTTTGTTGCAGGCCGTCAGCAGCGAGGCCGCTAAACCGCAGTATAGAAAGGTACGCTTCATTGCTTGAACAGGTAAGGATTGGCTTAGAATTGCAGGTTCGCTCCCAGGGTAAAGGTCCGGGGGTTGGGATAATGGCCCATATCCACATTCATGAGCTTGATGCTATTATTAAAGGCTCCGATTTCCGGATCGTAGCCAGAATAGCGGGTAAAGGTTTTCAGGTTTTGCACCGAACCGTAAATCCGCAGGTTGCTTACTTTGATTTTACTCAGGAAAGCGGTCGGCAACCGATACCCCAGCGTAATGTTCTGAATCCGGGCGTATGAAGCATCTTCCACGTAGCGATCCGACATGGCGATGTTGTTTTTGTTCGTCACCGTGAAGCGAGGTAGAGAACCGTTCGGGTTGCTTTCCGTGTAGCGATCATTCACCGTACGCATCTGATTCGACCAGGCACTGTTCAAACCTTCCAGTTGCCAGCGAAGGAAGTTGAAGGCTTTTGCTCCCTGACTTCCCTGCAGGAAAATCGACAGATCGATTCCCTTGTACGTGAATGAGTTAGTCAAACCCCAGGTGAACTTGGGCAGCGGACTACCAATGAAAGTCATATCGCCCGCGTCGATTTTCTTGTCGCCGTTGATATCCTTAAAGCGAATGTCACCCAGCCAGGTTTCGTTCTGGTTCACCTTGTAGCCAAACTGCGGCAGGCTGTTATCCAGATCAGACTGGTTACGGAACAGTCCATCCGTTACCAAACCCCAGAAGGAACCCACAGGGCGTCCGGGCGTGGTATGCGTCACGAGGTAGTTGTTATAGTATACCTTTCCGTCGAGGGCCGAAGCGGCACTGGCGGCCTTGTCGTAAGTGTTGGTAAACTGCGTCAGTACGGCGTTGGTTTTCCAGGTAAAATTGTCGTTGCGGATGTTGGTTGAGGTAATGCCCAGATCCACGCCCGTATTCGTCATTTGTCCGGCATTACCCAGCGGAGCTTTCAGGTCATCCCACTGATCCCCTACACCAATCAGGTTCGGGCCCGTCAGGAAGATAATCATATCGGACGTTACCTTTTTATAGGCATCGATGGTTGCATCAATTCGGCCGTTCAAAAAGCCAATATCCAGACCCACGTTGGTCGTTTTCACCGATTCCCACTTCAGGTTCGGGTTTGGAATTCCGTTGATCATGTTGGACGTACCAAAGCCCACGGGTCCGGAGAAAAACTGCACCGCTCCCACGTAGGCGGGGTTCGGAGCTCCACCGGGGAAGTTCTGATTACCCACGGCTCCGTAACCGACCCGCAGTTTCAGGTGATTGACGACTTTAGCCATGGCTCCTTTGGCGAAGGATTCGTTCGAGATGGTCCAGCCCGCCGATACGCCCGGGAAATTCCCCCAGCGATTGTTCGGACCGAAGTTAGAGGAACCGTCCGCCCGGAAACTGGCCGAGATGGAGTACCGGTCACCGTAGGTATAATTCGCCCGGGCAAAGTACGATTCCATCGCCCAGTGTCCCTTACCGCCGCCTAAACCCCAGGTTGTCTGGTCGGAGCTACCCGTGTTCAAGTCAAAAATATCGGCCTGTAAATCCACTTTTGAACCTGAAATCGCCTGGTAATACGACGACTGAGCCTGATGCCCAACGGTCAGCTGAATACCGTGTTTACCAATGTACTTGTTGTAATTCAGGTAGTTGGTAAGGGAGTAGTAATAGCTGTCCGAACGCGAATCGATGAGTTTGCTGCGGAAGGACGTGCCGCCCACGTTCCCCGCTTTTTGAAAGGCCACGTTGTTATCCTGACCAAGCGAGTAGGATACTTCATTGCGTAAACTCAAATCCTTCATCAACTGGATCTCCGCGTATAGGCTACCGAAAACCGTGTTGGTCGTTTTGGTATTGCCCCGGAACTGGCTGTTTCCGACCAGGTTGGCGTTGTTGTACTGCACCCCGCCAATGGTTTGACCACCACCCCAGCTACCGTCCAGGTTTTTCACCGGAATCAGCGGGCTGGTCGAAGCTCCCCACCAGATGGTACCTTCGGCGGCATCGGCCAGTGAAACGTTCTGAATACTCCGCGAAACGTTGGCACTTAAGCCGACTTTAGCCCAGCTTTTTAACTGATTATCCAGACTGAAACGGGTGGAATATCGCTTGAAGTCCGAACCCAGCAGGATGCCTTTGTTGTCGAAATAGTTTAGCGAAAAATAGTACGTCGTTTTTTCGCGACCGCCCGAGAAGCTCAGCTGATGGTTCTGAATTTTCCCCCGCTGAAACATGGCTTCCTGCCAATCCGTACCTTTGCCGAGAATGGAAGGATCGCGGAACTCATCAGATACGGGATTGCCAATGATGGGCAGTACCTCATTCTGATACCGGGCAAAATCCCGCAGATCCATCAGATCCAGTCGTTTGGCCACTTCCGACACGCCGGTGTACATTTCGTAATTGATTTTTCCTTCGCCTGACTTTCCTTTTTTCGTGGTTACCAGAATAACGCCGTTAGCCGCCTGGGAACCGTAAATAGCCTGAGCGGAGGCATCTTTCAGTACGTCAATCGATTCAATATCGTTGGGGTTCAGCATGGCCATGACGCTGTTACCCGTCTGACCGTCACCACCCCCCAGCCCGGCATAACCAGAACTGGCAGAAGTGTTCCCATTTACGAAGGGAACGCCGTCGATCACGAATAGGGGATCATTACTGTTGATGGACGTGACGCCACGTACCTTCACCGATACGCCGCCACCGGGCTGGCCGCCGTTGCTAGTTACCGTAACCCCAGCCGCTTTTCCCTGCAGGAGCTGATCGACACCCGCCGCTGGAATGTCTTTCAACTCCGTAGCTTTAATGGTCGTGATGGAAGAGGTAACGTCCGAGCGTTTGGCCGTTCCATAACCGATGACAACGACTTCATCAAAATTTCGGTCGTTGGACTGGAGGGTGATGCTGAGGTCGGTTTTCGTGCCCAGTTCCACCTCCTGGTTTTGCATGCCAACGTACGAAATCGTTAACGCCTTGGCATCTGCGGGTACATTGATCGTGAAGCGGCCATTCACATCGGTGGTCGTACCCAATTGGAGGCCCTTGACGTAGACGGAAGCTCCGGGCAGCGTGGTACCCTGAACATCCGAAACGACGCCGCGGATGGTTCGCTGCTGAGCGAAGGCACTCAGGCAAGCCCCTATCCAGAGAAATAGAAACAATACTTGTTTGATCATGAGAAATTGAATTAGGAAAGCGACTGTAGTAGAGAGTTTAGAGCGTATGCGTCCAGCATACCCGTAGAGGACAGGTACGAGAAGTGTTTCGGAACACCCGAATACACGCACAAAAGCCCGGAAATCAGTTAGCTAACGCAGGAGTAGGTAGACATGGAAAACGGGGTTAGAGGGGTAGAAATGGGTGCATATGTTTTTTTGAGATAGATATTTTTCTTTTACGTGCGTTTTTCATCCCGCTAAGAGGGCTAGTCATTTAGTCCGTATGCATTGCGGGGCCCAATTTTAAGCCGTCCATGAAGTTATTCAACTGACTTTTAACGATTTACAACTACTAACTAACAATCATAAACTAATGACTTCTGTCAGAAGATGAAAACCCCTCCCGCCTGTGAGCAGCGGAACGACCTACGACAGCCGCAACGCAGTGGCCCAGCGTAGGCTGTCGTTAGGCGTGGAGATGCTGACAGGCTAACGAACAGCGTGTTAACAGGACCAAACCCAGTCTAGGTGAATAACGCAAGTCTTAAAAGAACAAGCTTTCACAAAGCATTGGTTAATGCCTAGGGACCAAACCTAGTCTGGACATACAATTACAACCTAAGTTGCACTTGATTTAAGCGGCAGCGAAATCATAACTGACGTCCCTTTGCCCGCTTCGCTCTGCCACATCACCTGCCCACCGAGGTAATCTATACGTGACTGAATATTGGTGATGCCGTTGCCCGTTCGGGAGGGTTCCGCAAAACCGCATCCGTCGTCGTCTACACTAATCAATGCCGTCGCTTCACTGATCATCATCTGTAGGGTAATGGTATTTGCATCGGCGTGTTTTAGGGCGTTGTTCATTAACTCCTGAATCACCCGGTACAGCATTACCGAAGCTTCGTCGCTTAAGACGGGTGTTTCACCGTAATGCTCAAAAATCACATTCGTTTGATTGACCAGATTCAGCTTTTGCGTTAAATCTTCCAATGCCGGAATCAATCCGAAGGTTGACAACGCATAGGGGCGTAAATCATTGGAAATCAATCGCGTTTCTGTACACGCTTCATCCAGAAACTGGTTCAGCGGCTCCCGTACTGACGCGGGCAAGGCTTCCTGATGAGCCTCCACAAACAGCTTGATCCGCGAAAGCTGAATTCCCAGTCCGTCGTGCAGATCGCGGGCAATGCGGCTCCGTTCGCCCTCCTGCCCTTCCATCATGGCTCGTAGTGATTTCAGTTCCAGCTCCCGAATTTGCTGCTGGGCAATCACGGCCTGTTGTTGGGTAATGAGTTTTTGCTGACGTCGCATATAAATTAGTGTCCCCACGCCCACGATACTGATAAAAAGTCCGATCACCAGCATGGAATTGATCGTACGCTGATGCTGACTTTGCTCCTTGACTAATGCCTTTTCCACCGCTAGCGTCTTAATCTGACTATCCAGCTCCTGCAAGCGAATGCTTTTCGTCTGCTCCGAATAATAGAACTCCTGGGTGTAGGCCAGTGATTGCAATAATGATTTGTACGCCTCCTGATACTTATCCTGATGAGCATAACTTTCCGCGGCGTGTCGCGTCAGCTCCCGCAACATGGAAACATTATTTACGGAATCAGCAATGCGATAACTTTTCTGATAATACTGAATAGCCGCCTTCGGTCGATCTTTAAACTGTTCGGTAATGCCCAGGTAAAAAAGGTTCAGGGCAATCAGCCAGCTAATGTTCTGCTCCCGGGCCATCTTCAGGCTGCGGGTTGCAAAGTACCGGGCCGAGTCAGGTTGTTTGGTCCGGGAATACGTTGTAGCCAGTAAGTTCAGGGCATAGGCTTGAAAATAGGCTTGTTTGGTTTGCTCACTCAGCCGTTCCGTCCGGCGTAACTCGGTAAATAGTGTTTTCGGAATCGGTTCCTTATTCTGGATGATATTGGCCAAATCCAGGTGACACTCAATAATTTTGGTGGTGTTCTTCGTTCGCTCAAAAAACGCAGGGCTCGTTTCAGGTACTGTTCCGCGTGATTTTGCATGAAATAATCATGCGTATAGTAATCACCGATCAAAATATGTACATTGTAATATCCTACAGAATCTCCTACCCGGTGGTAGTACTTCAGGCTGTTAAAATACGCTTCGATGGTATACTGATTGTAACCGTACTGTTGGTGGTACAAGCTCCCAATGCGTTCACTAACCTGAGCAGCAGCTTTCCAGTGTTGCCGCTCCACCAGTGCCCGAACCCGCTGGTTCAAACTGTCGATCACGGGTGTTTCGGCCAGTGCCCAGACCTTCGCTACAGGGCCTAGTAAAGTGACCCAAGCCAGTAAGAACGTTACCCGAAACGATTTCATTTGCGTTAATAAAGCGGCTTCAACACTTCTATTTTTCGTATATCAATCAATATACTGCATTTCCATCGCCGTTTTAATCAGCAACGCCGTATTGGGCACCTCAAACTTAAGCAATAAGCTACTTCGGTGAAACTCAACCGCTTTAACGCTGACAAACAGCTGGGTAGCCATTTGTTGAGTCGTCAGTCCCTGAGCAATGAGAGCCAGTACTTCCGACTCGCGGGGGGTCAGGTTCAGGCGTGCACTGCCGGCTTTTCGGGTCTTGCCGTTGGTCAGTAAAATCTGGGTAATGGTATCGTTAAAGTATTGCTTTCCCTGGTACACGCGTTCAATCGCTTCGAGCAATTCCAACTTGGTTGTGTTTTTTAAGAGGTATCCCCGGGCTCCTTTCTTGACTACTCGCTTGATCAGGCTGGCATCATCGTGCATCGTCAGTGCAATCACCTGACACGCTGGATACTGTCGCGTAATGGCTTCGCATAGACTCAGTCCGTCTTCGATTTGGGGAAAAGAAATGTCTAGTAAAACCACATCCACGGCGGTCGTTTCGAGTCGCTCCAGCACTGAAGCACTGGTGTAGCACCGTTCCGTAACCTGAATGTTGGCGGAACCCGAAATCAAAGATTCAATTCCCTCAACAAATACGTTGTGATCATCCGCAATTAACACCCGTATCATTGCTTTAGTGGCCTTGGGTTGAGGTACAGGCGAAAACTCCCGGGACGGAGGCAGTGTTAAGGGCATGGGCCATTATGAAATAATTGTTTATTAGGTTAAGTTTTTCAGGGTACTATTGATAGCAAGCGTTGTTGTCACTGAGCCTCCCATCAATAGAAATTTGTTCAGCAAAAATAGGATTAATTAGATATACGTCGATTAGGGAAAACCCTTTATTGGAAAAAATCTAGGGTATACCCTAGGGCTGGCCTTTTGTAAAGCTTCGATTGAAGCTGGTAGTTTTATTCGAATGAAGCGGATCGAGTCTCGTACAAGAAATATTTCATGATTCTAAAACGCCTTGGTCTGCATCTGGTATCCGTATTCACAAACCTCGAAATTAATGGATTAAACCTGAAAGCTTCCCATCATCCTAAGCCAGAATGTATTAACTTTGATAAAAATCTTCAGCGTATCAAACACAAGGATAAACAGATCGGAATCAAGGATATCGCCCGGCACGCCAATGTTTCTATTGGCCCTGTTGATCGCGTACTACACAATCGCGGTGGCGTATCCCAGGAAACGCGGGAACGTATTCTCAAGGCCATTGAAGAGCTGAACTACCAGCCTAACCTGTTGGCCAGTCGCCTGAAATCTACGAAAGAATACGTGGTGGCGGTACTGCTTCCGCAGGCTACCAAAGAAATTCCTTTCTGGCATGATCACATCCTAGGCGTTGAACAGGCGGAAAAAGAAATCCGGCAACTGGAAGTCACGACCAAGGTGTTTTTTTCGATCAGAATAGCGAAGATTCCTTTCGGGAGCGGGTTAACGAAATCATGACCGATACGGTTGACGGCGTCTTCATGGTACCGGTATTTTACGAAGAAGCGATTCGTTTGCTCCGGCACTGTCAGAAGGGTCAGATACCCTGCCTGTTGTTTGATACGAATTTGCCGGATGAGAAAGGGGTCCGCTACATCGGACAAAACGCTTACGATAGTGGCTATCTGGCGGCCGAACTGCTTTCCTATTGCATCCCTCCCGACGGTACGATTCTGTTAGCCAATATCGTACAGGAACACGACAACCACCTGCAGTTCACCAAACGGGAAGAGGGCTTCCTGGCTTTTTTTCGGGAAACTTCCCCACAAACCGAAATCGTTAAGTTCGAATCCCGCCGCGGTATATCGGAGGAAATCGCCCAGCAATTGGCTGACGTAATCCGGCAGACGCCAAACCTGAACGGTATATTTACGATCAACGGTGTTCAACACGTGGCTCAGGTGCTTGAACAAAAAGCATTTACAGGTTACCGACTCATCGGCTACGACGTTATTCCAGAAACGATCCATTACCTGGAAAATGGTACGATTCACTTTCTGATCAGTCAGCAACCCAAAATGCAGGCTTACGAAGGAATCAAGCTTTTATCCCAAAGTATTCTGCTGAAGAAAGATTTACCGGAAAGTAATTATCTGCCGATTGATGTGGTGATGAAATCGAATTTGAAGTATCATGTGAAGTAAGATTTCTTTCTTATACTTCTTTTCAGTAAAGCTACTTTTTTTAGCCTGAATTCATTCCGTACAGAAATCTTCCAATCCTGAACCACTGATGGTCAACTCTCCTAGTTGGATCAAAATCACGTCCCGCAGGCACGGCTGGTCATTTAGTCCGTATGCATCCCATGCCGGCACGCCCGCTGCTCACCTCCTCTTGCTCAAGGCCACTGCATTGCCAAGGCGGTAGGTAGCTTGAGCCCCAGAATGGAATTCCGACATGGAA